>JAGPBG010000411.1 GCA_018063485.1 Cypionkella sp. | reverse complement strand
GCCCAATATCCTGCCCGGCGTGGTTTCGGGGGCGATTTTCGCCTTTGCCACCTCGTTTGATGAGGTGGTTGTGGCCCTGTTTCTGACAGCGGCTGAACAACGCACGCTGCCGGTGCAGATGTTCTCGGGTATCCGCGATCAGATCAACCCGACAATCATGGCGGCGGCGACCTTGCTGTTGTCGCTCTCGATTGTGCTGTTTGCGGCGCTGGCGTTTCTGACGCGCAAACGAAAATGACTCTAGGCCTTGTCGCCCTGACCGCTGATAAACAGATCGGCCAGACGGGCGGCAAAGCTGCGGGCAAAGGTCGCGCGGGTAGGGTCTTCGCCCACATAGATGCCCACAACCACATCCGACAGGCGCGGCAGTTTTAGCGAGGCTGGCAAGATGCGCAACTTGGGAGGCACGATGCGTTGTGCCAACACGGTTTTGCCAAAATCGACGGATACTGCGGCCTCAAGCCCGGACAGGCTGGGGCTGGTATAGACAATCTCGAAGCTGCGGCCATCGCGTTGCAGCGCGGTAAGCATGTTGCGCCGGTAAAGGCAGCCTTCGGGATAGCAGACAATCCGTAGGGGCGCTTTGGATTCATGGGCAGCGACGGGGGCGGCGACGGGGGCGGCGACGGGGCTGCCGACCCAGACCAGAGGTTCGGTCCAGGTCATGAACACGCCCTCGGAGGGGCCATCGGGGGTCATGGCGACCACGATGTCAAATAACCCGTTGCGCAGGCCGGCCAGAAGATTGTGCGACAGATCGCAGACCACATCAAAGGTGGAGGAGTGCCCCTCGCGCGCGATGGCGGCCATCAGGCTGGGCAAGAAGTGATCGGCGTAATCATTGGGGATACCAAGGCGCAGTTTGCCGCGATGATTGCGATTTGCCAGTTTCAGCACCAGCTCATCATTCAGTGCCAGCATCTTGCGGGCGTGGCCCGCAACGATCTCGCCCAGTTCACTTAGCTGTGCGCTGCCCTCCTTGGCAAACAGCGACACCCCCAACAATTCTTGCAACCGCTTCATTTGCAGGCTGATCGCGGATTGCGAGCGGCCAAGTTGTTCGCCTGCACGGGTATAGCCGCGCAGATCGACAATGGTGATGAAGGCGCGCAAAAGATCAGTCGGAATGTTGCGCATGGGATCTACCGGTTGGGCGATGGGTTAAAGCAAAGCGAATTCAGCGGCTTGGCCAAGTCGCAGCAAGCGGTTCTCCTGGTGGGGAGGCAGCATCAGGGAAATGCCGCAAGATGCGTGGCCGGTCGGAAGTGTCAGCACCGCTCCCCCCAGCACATTGCCAATCCTTGTATTGCGCAGTGCCAGCAGGTTTTCCGAGTTGAAATAGGCGTCATCGGTCAGCAAGCGTTTGGCATTGGGCGGCATGATCGGTGACGTGGGCAGAATTACCGCATCATAGTCCGCGACAAGCGTATACCATTCGCGCCGCAGTGCATCCAGCTTGCGCCAGTTGGCAACGAAATCGGCGGCCATCACATCGCCGCCCGAGCGGAAGCGTTCAAGGATGAGCGGGAACATCTTCTCGGGAGCGGCCTCGATCACGTCGCGCCAGGTGCCATAGGCTTCGGCGGCAAAAAGCCGGGCGGCGGTTTGCATCGCCGTGGCTACGAGGGGGGTTTTGGCAGAGGTGATATGCGCGCCTTTGGCGGCAAGGCGGGCAACGGCGGCATCAAAGGCGCGGGCGGGAGCGTCGCGGATGTCATCCAGCGCCACGGTTTCCATCAGCAGAAAGCGCTTTCCCGCAAGGCTGCCACCCGTCAGGTCGGCGGGTTTGTGACCTTCCATCGCGGCAAGCAGGGCGGCGCAATCTTCTACCGTGCGGGCCAGCGGGCCAATGGTGTCGAACCGCTCGCACAGCGGCACAACCCCGGTCAGCGGCAGGCGGCCCGAGGTGGTTTTGAGCCCGACCAGATCGTTCCAGGCGGCAGGCACCCGCACCGAGCCACCGGTATCCGAGCCAATCGCCGCCGGGGCCAGACCAAAGGCAATCGAGGTGGCGGCACCCGAGGACGAACCTCCGGGGGCGGCCTGATCGTCGTTTATATTGGGCGGGGTGGCGGTGACGGGGTTGATCCCAAGACCTGAGAAAGCCAGTTCGGTCATATGGGTTTTGCCAAGGCAAACGGTGCCTTCCAGCGTAGCGCGGCGCAGCACTTCGGCATCGGCTGTTGGGGTGCGACCGCGCAACAGGGCGGAGCCGGCCTCGGTTATGGTGCCTGCGGTGTCGATCAGATCTTTCCAGGAGATCGGCACACCGTCAAGATTTCCCCGGCGTAGCCCTGCCTTGGCGCGGGCGGCCGCTCCCATTGCCTCACCGCGTGCACGGGCGGCGGTGATGCGGGCATAGATGCGGGTGGAATGTTCGTGAGTGCCGATCTTTTCAAGGAAATACTCTGTCAATTCGACTGGATTGATGCGGCCATGACCAATTTCGCGGCCCAGATCGGATGCACTCAGGTTGGCCCAGCTTTTTGTCATGAAATCCCCCATTTGCGCCATCCTAACGACAAGGCGGCGCATGGACAACGGGCGGTTTTGCGGGCAGGTTTACAGGATGGACATGGATGCAGATATTGTGATCGTGGGCGGAGGGCTGAACGGCCCGGCGCTGGCTTTGGCCTTGGCTCAGGGTGGTTTGAAAGTGGCGGTAGTGGATGCGCGTCCGTCACTCTTGCGAGCGGAGGCCGGGTTTGACGGGCGGGCCTATGCTTTGGCGATTGCGTCTAAGCGGTTGCTTGAGGTGATTGGCGTCTGGCCGCGATTGCAGGCAAAGGTGCAGCCGATCCTGAAGATCAAGGCCAGTGATGGCGTGGCGGGTCAGGGGCCCGCGCC
>JAGPBG010000052.1 GCA_018063485.1 Cypionkella sp. | reverse complement strand
ATTCAGGGCAAAAGAACGAGGAACGGCCCGATTGAACGATTCGCGCGATTGTGCCCGAGCAGCCAGTGGTTGGGCAAGGCTCGCCCTCACGGCCGTAAACGGCAAAGCGGTGCTGGAAATATCCCAATTCGCCGTCTGCCTGACGATAATCGCGCAAAGAGGAACCGCCCGCCCCGATTGCCTCTTGCAGCACGGCGCGAATGATAGGGACAAGGGCTGCGGATTGCGCGGATGTCAGGTCTTTGGCGCGGCTTTCGGGGGCGATACCGGCGCGAAAAAGGGTTTCGCAGACATAGATATTGCCCAGGCCCGCAACGAGACGTTGATCGAGCAGCGCCGATTTGATCGGGGTGGCGCGGGTTTTCAGGTGAGCGGTCAGATAAACGTCATCGAAGGCATTGCCCAAGGGTTCCGGGCCGATGCTGGCCAAAAGCGGATGCTGTTCTGCCGTTGCGGTCGCCATAAGGTCCATCGCGCCAAAGCGGCGCGCGTCGTTGAAGGTGATCCGCGCGCCGTTTGACATATGCAGCACAACATGATCGTGTTTTTCCGCTGCCGGGTGATCGTGAATAAACACGCCCTGCAGTGCACCTGAAACCAGTATTCGCCCTGACATGCCCAGATGGATCAGCAGGGTTTCGCCCCCCGAAAGATCAATCAGGATATATTTTGACCGTCGCCGCAGCGCCAATACCCTTTGCCCTGTCAGTCGCGTGGCCATACCCGCCGGAAACGGCCAACGCAGGCCCTCACGATTGACCTCAGCCTTGGCAATCTCTTGCCCCTCCATCACAGGGGCAAGCCCGCGCCTGACGGTTTCAACTTCGGGCAATTCGGGCATCGCGAACCTTTGCAGCGGCGGGCATGAACTATAACTGACGCAAAGCCGCCCCGGCTTCAAGCACACCGCTTTGCCGCAGGCGGCGATAGGTGGTTTTCCTTTGAGCCTTGGCAGTATATCCAATGGCAGCGATTTCCAGGCGGACCAATGATGAAGAACGATACTCAAGGCACCACGCATTTCGGCTATCAAACCGTGCCAGAGGCAGACAAGGCCGGAATGGTGCATGGCGTGTTTTCCCGCGTGGCCTCGAAATACGACATCATGAATGATCTGATGTCAGGCGGGGTACATCGGCTTTGGAAAGACGCGATGATGGATTGGCTTGCCCCACGACCGGGGCAACGGCTGTTGGATGTGGCGGGCGGCACCGGTGATGTGGCGTTTCGGTTTCTGAAACGCGCGCCGGGTTCCACGGCGGTGGTGCTGGATATGACCGAAGGGATGCTGCTATCGGGCCGCCAGCGCGCCGATGCCGATCGCATGGCCGAGCGGCTGGATTGGGTGGTGGGCGATGCGATGGCGCTGCCCTTTGCCGACAATTCCTTTGATGTTTACACGATTTCCTTTGGCATCAGGAATGTTGTGCGTATCCCCGATGCGCTGCGCGAGGCCTATCGCGTGCTGCGCCCCGGCGGGCGGCTGATGGTGCTGGAGTTTTCACGGATTCCCAACGATCTGGCGCAATGGGCCTATGACAAGTATTCGTTCAACGTGATCCCGCTGCTGGGGCAGATCGTGGCGGGGGATCGTGACAGCTATCAGTATCTGGTCGAATCAATTCGCAAGTTTCCCGATCAAGAGACATTTGCGTCAATGATCCGTGCGGCAGGTTTTGATCAGGTAAAATATCGCAATCTGACGATGGGCGTGGCAGCCCTTCATTCTGGCTGGAAACTGTGAGGGGCCCGCATAACATCTGGCGGCTGATCCGCACCGGGGCGACATTGGAACGCACCGGCGCAATGGCTGTGGTCCTGGAGGCATTCAGTGCGCCGCCAAGGTTGCGCTTTGCGGCCCACTTGCTGGGTTGGCCGTTCAAATGGTTGGGGCTGAAGGGGGATCCTGCCTTGCCCCCTGCCACGCGGGCACTGACGGCCCTTGGCCCGGCCTATATCAAATTCGGTCAGGTTCTTTCAACACGCCCGGATATTGTGGGCGACGAGTTGGCCGAGCAATTGAAATACCTGCAAGACAAGTTGCCGCCTTTTCCCAAGAGCGTCGCCGAGGCAATGGTTGCGGAAGAGTTGTTGCAGCCGGTGGCCGAATTGTTTTCCGAATTTTCCGAACCCGTGGCCGCTGCGTCGATCGCGCAGGTTCACCGCGCGCGGCTGGCTGATACTGGGCGCGAAGTGGCGGTGAAGGTGCTGCGTCCAGGCATCGAGCGCGCCTTTCGCAAGGACATTGACGCATTCTATTTTGCTGCACGCAGCATTGAATTTCTGGCCCCCTCTTCGCGCCGTCTGCGCCCGATGGATGTGATCGCGCATTTCGAAGGCGTGGTTATGGGCGAATTGGATTTGCGGCTGGAATGCTCCTCGGCGTCAGAGTTCGCCGATAACACCAAAGGCGACGCTGGGTTTCAGGTTCCTGCTGTAGTCTGGCCACTGTCTGGCCGCAGCGTGATGACGCTGGGCTGGGCCGAAGGCATTTCCCTGTCCGACAACCAGGCGCTGGATGCGGCTGGGCAGGATCGCAGAGCCCTGGGCGAGCGGGTGCTGCAATTGTTTCTGAGCCACGCTTTGCGCGACGGTTTTTTCCACGGTGACATGCATCAGGGCAATCTGAAAGTGGCCGCAAATGGCGATATCATTGCCTATGATTTCGGAATCATGGGGCGAATTGATGAATATACCCGCCGCGTCTATGCCGAGATTCTGATGGGCTTTATCCGCAAGGATTACCGCCGCGTGGCCGAGGTGCATTTCGAAGCGGGTTATGTGCCAGCTGATCGCGATATTGATGAATTCGCGCGCGCGCTGCGTGCTGTGGGCGAGCCAATTTTCGGGCTTGAGGCAACGCGGGTGTCGATGGCGCGGCTTTTGTCCTATCTGTTCGAGGTAACCGAGCGTTTTGGCATGGAAACCCGCACCGAGTTGATCCTGTTGCAGCGCACGATGGTGGTGGTTGAGGGCGTGGCCCGCAGTCTTGATCCGCATATCAACATCTGGCAGGTGGCCAAGCCGGTGGTGGAATCCTATGTGGCCCGTAATGTCGGGCCATTGGCGCTGTTGCGTGATCTGGCGCTGACTGCGCGGGTGATGGCCCGATTTGGGCCGCGCCTGCCGCGGATGGTTGAGGCCGCGCTGATCCGTCAGGCCGAGGTGCCGCAAACCGCCGATCCGTCACGATTCTGGCCGCGGGTGGCGATTGTCGCTGCGACTGGCGTGGTGTTTGCGCTGGGGCTGATTCTGGGCCGCGTTTTGTAATCAAGACAGCCGCAGCGCGGTGATCTGGGTTGCAGGAACCTCGACCCCGCCTTCCAGAACCAGCGTGGCCCCCGCCGCCCCGCCACGCGCTTCAAGAATACGGGAATAGCTCTCCACCGCCGAAGTGCCGAGCAGCGTTTCGCCGGAATAGCTTTCGAGGGACAGTTGATAAAGCCCGCTAGGCAGAGGGTTTCCCGAGGCATCGCCACCGTACCAAAGGTAGGCATTATCAGCACGTGGCACATCTTCGCGAGAAACCAGATTGCCCGAAGCATCGCGTGCCACCAGAACCGCCCGGTCTGCGGTGGCGGCGGCCGCATAGCTGATGCTGACCGCCTGATCCCCCAGATAGGCTGGGGCGGAAGAACGCGCTTCCTGCCCCACCCATCCGGCCAGTTGCGACATGCCCAGAACGCCGAACTGTCCGTTCAGCCCCTCCAGCAGTTGATTGGTTCGGGCCTGCTGTTCGACCCCGGAAAAGGTGGCGAGTTGCACGGCGTAATCGGCGGAATCAATGGGATTCATCGGGTCTTGATTCTGCATCTGAACCGTCAACATCTTGAGAAAAGTGTTGAAATCCCCGCCCAGTGCCGCCGTTGCCGAAGCGCCAGGCGTAACTGGAGAGGTTATAGAGCTGGCAATATTGGTGATCATCGGCGTTCCTGTCATAATCTGAGATCAAGGCCCCGAACCGGGCCTTTGCGAGGGGGGGGAGCTAAGGCATCAGTCTGAACCGAAGCCAATTCTGCCGATTCGGGCGGGTGGGTGTTGCGATTCTCACCGCCGCCCCATTTACCAAAGCTGAGCGTGGTGCCCGAAAATCCCGCTGCCACGAATTCCGCCAGCAATTGCGGGGCGTTTTGGCGCAACAGCGCAAGCGTATCAGGGCGTTCGGCGGTGAGCACCACGGTCAGCTTGCCGTCCTGATGCTGAATGGCAAAGCGCAAGCGCCCCAGTTCTTCGGGATTGAGTGCCAGATCGGCCTGACTGTCATTCCCGGTAGCGGCCTGCGCCACAAGTCGAAGGGGCAGGTGTGCGATCTTGATCACTGGCAAAGAGGTATTCTGACCGGTGGGCGCCGAGATCGTGAAAGCGGAGTTCGATTGCAGGTTCGTCAGGCCGAAGCCTTCACCAACAGGTTCGACCTGAAAATCCTGATCCGCCTCCGCCAAAAGCGGGAAAACCGATAAGACCGAGCTTGGTTGAGGCAGTTGAACGGATGGCTTGACGGCAACTGTCAACCGCATTTCGGCCTGGTCGACAGCCTGCTGCCCTGACCTGACCATCGCCGACTTGGCGTCTTCCTTGGTTGAGTGATCCGCCCATCGGATGCGCACCGCAGTTTCAACCGCCCCCGGAACAGCCAAAGCAGGCTGTGGAGATCCAGGATTGACAGCGGGTTCATCGGCAGGTGCAGACCGGTGTGCCAACGCAGTTGACAGAGCTTCAGACTTGTCAGGTGCCTTGTCGTGCGGTGCAAGCTCTGCCACCGGGGTTTCTACCCCTCCCGCTTTCGCGCTGGGAATGGCCGCCCGAGGCAGGTCATATTCGGCTGGCCATGCCGCGCCATCGGGCAGCGCTTCAGTTGGTAGAGGCTGCAAGGCTGGCATCAGGTTCAGCGGCACCATCCCCTGCAAGATGGTTGATGAAGGATCATCGGATTGTTCGGGCTCTGCCGGGGTATTGGTCAACGCAAAATGCGGCTCGTTTGCGGTTTCTGCAGACAGGGTTGCGTCTGCCGAAACCGATGCGCTGATCGCCTTGATCTGAAAAGTTTGAAACATTGGAATCATCTGGTTTCGACTTCTGCCGTTGTCCCTGAGTTATGAAGGCCAATTGGTTACCACCTGTTTACTGAGAGGGTGCACAGTGCAGAAAATGCAACCGATCAGAGGACTCAATGCAGATTTCCCCGACATTGTCTTTGCCAAAACCCGAATTGTCGCCCCCAAAGGATGATCCATTGATGATCAAGGCACGCGCGTTGGAGGCGTCTTTCCTGTCAGAAATGCTGTCTTACACCGGGCTTGGTGAATCAGAAGACAGCAGCTTTTCCGGTGGCATCGGCGAGCAGCAGTTTGCCTCTTTTCTACGGGAAAAGCAGGCGGAAATGATGGTTGCCAAAGGTGGGATAGGTCTGGCTGAGATGCTGTTTCATGCCATGACAAAGAGGGCGCGGGAATGACAAAGGAAACCCTTGAAGCCCTCCTTGATGCGTCCTATGGCGCGGCGAAGTGCGCCGATTTCATCTTGTTGGCAGAATTGATCCCGGCGCTGGAAACGGCGCTTGCCGATCTTGCACCGAATATGGGTGCGGGCCAACTGGCGCAGTTGCAGCGCAAGGCCGATCGAAATGCGGTCTGCTTTTCCGCCATGGGGCGCGGGATTCGTTCGGCGATCCGGCGGCTGGAAGATGTTCGGCGCGCAGTCAGCGGGTTGGCGGCCTATGACAACAAGGGGCAAAGGCTGAACCTTGCGCTTCCCGAAGGCCGCAGCCGCCGTTTCTGATGCAATTTCAATAAAATGCGCAGAGTTCTCCTGTGGCGCGTTAGCACTCTTTTAGCACTGGCGACGGCTTACTGACCCTGCATCCCGAACGGGGTGGCGCGACGGACCAAAGCCCGCCGCATCGGACAGAACGCCCGTTTATCCATCGCCCTCAGCGATGGTTCAACCTGCCGGACGCAAAGCGTCGGGCGATCACAAGGGAAATTGAATATGTCGTCCATTTTGACCAACAACAGTGCGATGGTCGCCCTTCAGACCATGAAATCCATCAACGCAAACATGAACAAGACACAATCCGAAATCTCGACGGGCAAATCAGTGGCCTCGGCCAAGGATAACGCAGCCGTCTGGGCCATCTCGAAAGTGATGGAATCGGATGTTGAGGGTTTCAAGGGTATTTCCGACAGCCTGAATCTCGGCTCCTCCACGCTTTCGGTGGCCCGTCAGGCCTCGGAAACCGTGACGGATCTGTTGACACAGATGAAAGGCAAGATCGTCGCGGCTCAACAAGACAATGTTGATCGCGCCAAGATCCAGACCGACATCGTTGCTTTGCGGGGCCAGGTCGAATCGGTCGTGGGCGCAGCACAGTTCAACGGACTGAACCTGGTGGATGGCAGCACGTCGAGTGTGGATGTTCTGGCGTCTCTTGACCGAAGTGGTGCAGGTGTAAAAGCCTCATCCATCACTGTCACCGGGCAAAACCTGTCTACCGGAAATTACGTTGCCAATGACGTGTTTTCGGCCTCGACCGGTGGCACGATCTCGACCGACAAGGACACTTTTGTTTTGTCCCTGAACAAGGCCGGCGGCTCTGACGACATCACTATCGCCGACGGGGCGACGGCCTGGGCCGCTGGAGACAAGGTATCGATGCGGGTGGGTGCCAAGGAGGCATCCTATACCGTCACCGCCTCGGATATCAGTGCTGGCAACTCGATTTCCGACCTGATTTCGGTCGGGATGAAAAATTCAATCGACAAGCTGGGAGTTGCCGGTCTGAAGGTGGATTATGACAGTGCAAATCCTGGTCAATTGGTGTTTACCAACAACGGCACCAAAGACTTGGCGGTCAGTGGCCAATTCAAGAATGCCAATGCCGGCGGCCTTGGCGCCTTGTCGACCATTGATGTCTCGACCGGCTCTGGAGCGGCTTTGGCTTTGGGCAATATTGAATCGATGCTGCAAACTTCGATCGGCGCAGCGGCTCAATTTGGCTCATCGCAAAAGCGGATCGACATTCAAAGCAACTTTGTCGGCAAGCTGACGGATGCGCTGAAATCGGGAATCGGCTCGATGGTGGATGCCGATATGGAAGAAACCTCGGCACGGTTGCAGGCCTTGCAAGTGCAACAGCAACTGGCAACGCAATCTCTGTCGATTGCCAACCAGCAGCCGCAGAACATCCTGTCGCTGTTCCGCTGACGCACTGGGGCCGGGGGTAAGCCTCCGGCCCATTTTCCGCCCCCGTTCCCCAAGGAAGGATGCCAAATTGATCGCCGCCCGCTCCCTTTACGTGCAGTCCGAAGCGCCCCCGCAGATGCCGCGTCGGGCAGAATATGATTTGCTTGCCCGCTGCACCCAACGGCTGAAAGCCGCTGCTTCAACGCGACGCCAGAATTATGCCGGACTGGTTACGGCATTGGAAGAAAATCAGCGGCTGTGGTCAACGCTGGCCGCAGATGTGGCAGATGAAGGAAACACCCTGCCTGCGAAACTGCGCGCGCAATTGTTCTATCTTTATGAATTCACTGCACACCACAGCCGCACGGTCCGCGACGACAACGGATCGGTTGAGGTCTTGATCGACATCAACACCGCTGTGATGCGCGGGTTGCGCGGTGAGGGTGGTGGAGTATGAGCGGGCTTGTGCTGAAACTGGGGCCGCATGAGCGGGTCTTGATCAATGGGGCGGTGATCGAAAACGGTGACAAGCGGTCACGCCTGTCGGTGATGACACCGAACGCAAATATCTTGCGTCTACGCGATGCCATCCACCCCGAGTCGGTGAACACTCCGGTGCGCCGGGTCTGTTATATCGCACAACTGGTGCTTTCGGGGGATGCCGACCCACGGGATGCGAAGATGCAGCTTTTGCGTGGGATCGAGCAATTGAGTCAGGTGCTGACCGATCACGACAGCCGCGCCTTGCTGTCACAGGCTACGGCCGCCGTTTTGGAAGATCAGCACTATCAGGTAATGCGTGCCTTGCGCGGATTGCTGCCGCGCGAAGAGCGGTTGATGGCCGCCCGCCCGATATGAGCTTTGCACCCAGCCTTTCGCTTGGCGGTTACGCGGGTTGGGCTCTGTTGAAGCGGACACTCCCCGCTCAGACCGCTGCCTTTGTCAAAGGCGCCGAAATCAGACGCGATGAGGATTACTTCCGCACCAATATCGGCAAGATCAAAACGGCTGATGCCTTGGTTTCTGACCGACGGCTCTTGAAAGTTGCGCTGGGCGCCTTCGGGTTGGATGGTGATATCAACAACAAGGCCTTCATCCGCAAAGTGTTGGCCGACGGCACTTTGACCACCGGCGCTCTGGCCAATCGCTTGGCAGACAAACAGTATCAAAAGCTGTCCGCAGCTTTCGGTTTCGGTGATTTTCCAATTCCCATCACCCAGATTTCGACCTTTCCAGATAAGATCCTGTCAGCCTATGAAACCCGGCAGTTTGAGTCTGCGGTTGGCGATCAAAATGGCGATTTGCGGCTTGCCTTGAATACGCAGCGGGACTTGCCGACGATTGCCAGCAAAGCCGGATCAAGTGAGGATGCGAAATGGTTCACCATCATGGGCAATCCCCCATTGCGCAAGGTTTTCGAAAAGGCGCTGGGACTGCCAAGCGCATTGGGCACACTCGATCTTGACCAGCAACTGGCCACATTCAAAAGCAAGGCCGCCGCTCAACTCGGCAGTGATCAGGTTTCGCAGTTTACCGACACCGGCAAGGTCGAAACGCTGATCCGGCGGTTCTTGATCCGGTCCGAAGCGGACAGCTATTCAGCCCAGTCGGGGGCGAGCGCCAATGCGCTCGCCATAATGCAGCAGATCGCGGCCAACGCGCGCAGACGCTAGGCCGCAGACTGATCATTTTGCTGCAAGTGCCGCTGCCAGCCGTGCAAAGCTGCCTTCGACCCCTTCGCGTGGTGCATCCTCGGCCAAGAACGCATCAAGTGCGGGCCAGACCCGTGTTGCGGCATCAATCAACGGATCGGAACCCTTGGCATATAGCCCGGCCTGAATCATCATCTCGGCCCGGTCCCAAGCGCCCAGCAACCGCCGCGCTTCGACAATCAACGCATTTTCATCCATTGTGGCGGCCCCCGGAAGGCTGCGCGACACCGAACGCAAAAGGTCAATCGCCGGAAAACGCCCACGTTCCGCGATTTTCCGGTCCATCACGACATGGCCATCCAAGACGCCGCGCAGAATATCCGCGACCGGCTCTTCCATGTCCGACCCAGCAACCAAGACTGAAAAGACCGCCGTGATGTCGCCCGAACCTTGCGGACCCGGCCCCGCACGTTCGGTCAAAGACATGATCGCCTGTGACAAAGACGGCGGGTAGCCACGCAGCGCCGCAGTCTCGCCAGCCGCTAAAGCAACCTCACGATGGGCCTCGGCAAAACGGGTGATCGAATCGGCCAAGAACAGCACATGCAGACCCTGATCGCGGAAATGTTCAGCCACCGCCATCGCCGTCCAGGCGCAGCGCCGCCGCGCCAAGGCAGATTGATCCGAGGTGGCCGTGACCACGACAGAGCGCGCCATCCCCTCGGGGCCAAGGACGTGTTCGGTAAACTCGCGCAGCTCGCGCCCACGTTCCCCAATCAGCGCAATCACCACCAGATCAGCGGCGACCCCACGCGCAAATTTCGCCAAGAGTGAGGACTTACCAACACCTGAACCCGCAAAAAGCCCGATCCGCTGACCCTGCACCAAGGGCAAAAGGGTGTCGAAAACGGCCACTCCTGTCGACAGCCGGCTGCCGAGCCGACGACGCGACGCGGCGGGCGGCGCGAGAGCGCGCAAATCACAGCCGACCGGCCCTCGAAACAAGGGACGGCCATCCAGGGGGCGGCCATAAGGATCAATGATGCGACCGATCCAACTGTCATCCGGGGCGATACTGCTGCCCGAGCAGAGC
>JAGPBG010000051.1 GCA_018063485.1 Cypionkella sp. | reverse complement strand
ACGGTATTGATCATGTCCTCGACCTTGCCTGCCAGCAGGGTTTTGCGCTCGGCCTTGGTTTTGGCCTTTTCCAGCAGTTTGCGGAAGGTGAGCATTTCGCCGAACACACTTGCGGTTTCGGCAAGGGTAAGGGGGGTGGAAGAAAGAAGCTCGCCTTGTCCGGCGGCCAGAACCTGATGCACGCCGTGGCCAAGCTCATGCGCCAGCGTCATCACATCGCGCGGTTTGCCGAGGTAATTCAGCATGACATAGGGGTGAACCGTGGTGACAGTGGGATGGGCGAAAGCACCGGGGGCTTTGCCGGGTTTCACCGCGGCATCAATCCAGCCCTTGGTGAAGAAGGGTTTTGCCAGTTCGGCCAAGCGGGGATCGAACGCGCTGTAAGCCTCTTCGACGATCTCGCGGGCTTCGGTCCAGTTCACAAGGCGCGGGATCTCCGAGGGCAGGGGGGCGTTGCGGTCCCAGACTTGCAGGGTTTCAAGGCCCATCCATTTGGCCTTGAGCCGGTAATAGCGGTGCGAAAGTTTCGGGTAGGCGGCGACCACGGCGTTGCGCAGGGCCTCGACCACCTCGGGCTCGACATGGTTGGCAAGGTGGCGGGAATATTGCGGGCTGGGCATCTTGCGCCAGCGATCCTCGATTTCCTTTTCCTTGGCCAAGGTGTTGTGAACCCGCGAAAAGAGTTTGATATTCTTGTCAAACACGGCGGCAAGGGCGCGAGCGGCAGCCTCGCGCTTGGCACGATCGGTATCGGTGAGCAGGTTCAGCGTGGCTTCAAGGTTCAGGGGTTCTTCCTCGCCCACGACGGTGAACATCAGCCCGGCCATGGTCTCATCAAAGAGCTTGTTCCAAGCCGAGGCCCCTACAACCGAGGCATCGTGCAGATAGGTTTCCATCTCGTCTGACAGTTGGTGCGGGCGCATGGCGCGCAGGCGGTTAAACACCGGTTTATAGCGGGCGAGATCAGCGTTTTCGGCCAGCAGCGCATTCAGCGCGGGTTCCTCGATACGGTTGAATTCGAGGGTGAAAAACACCAGCGGCGTGGTGGACGTGGTGATGGCATCCTGTGCGTCGGCAATGAATTTGGCGCGCTCCGAGTCCATTGTGTTTTGATAGTAGCGCAGGCCCGCATAGGACATGATGCGTCCTGCGATGATATCAATCGACTCATACCGGCGGACACATTCGAGCATTTGGGCTGCGGTAAGGTTGGCAAGTTTGCCTTTGAAATCAGCCTCAAAGCTGCGGACATCGGTTTCCACGCGGGCGAAATCCGATCTGATCGCTGTGCAATCGGGGCTTTCATACAGATCGGTCAGATCCCAATCGGGCAGATCGCCAAAACTGTTGGAGCCGATGCGGGCATCGAAAACCGGGCGGGACAGGGGCAAAGTCATCGGGCAACCTCATTGAAAACGCTTCTCCCCATCTAGGGGCAAGGCGGGGTGGGCTGCAAGGTGGCAGGGGCGGTCTAAATTTTGAGCGGCAAGGTTGTTTGGGCCAGTTTTCCCTTTACCTGCGCCCGCCGCCCACATCTATTGAGATCAACAGAAGTGGAAGGCGGGACGCATGACCAGCTATTTCAACGAGATGTTTCAGGATGAAGCGGTGCGCGCGCCCTATGCCCAGTTGCAAGACTGGATGCAAAAGATGACGGCGCAGCGCCGCGTGGTCAAACAGGCCGAAGCGGAAGAGTTGTTTCGCCGGATCGGGATCACCTTTGCGGTTTATGGCGAGGGTGGCGATCCGGACCGGCTGATCCCCTTCGATATGTTCCCGCGGGTGTTTACCGGCAGCGAATGGGCGCGGCTGGAAAAAGGCATCAAGCAGCGGGCGCGGGCGTTGAATGCGTTTCTGGTTGATGTTTACGGGCGCGGCGAGATCGTGCGCGCCGGGCGCATTCCGGCCAAACTGGTCTATCAGAACGCGGCCTATGAGGGCGCGGTTTCGGGCTTTGTGCCGCCCAAAGGGGTCTATTCGCATATCGTGGGTGTGGATATCGTGCGCACCGGCCCTACTGATTTCTATGTGCTGGAGGACAATTGCCGCACCCCATCGGGCGTTTCCTATATGCTGGAAAGCCGCGAGATGATGATGCGGATGTTTCCCGACCTGTTCAGGGGCAACCGGATCGAGCCGGTGGATAATTATCCCGAAAAGCTGCGTCGCACCTTGGCCAGTGTTGCGCCATCAAAATGCGAGCACGAGCCGGTTGTGGTGATCCTGACGCCGGGGCATTTCAATTCCGCCTATTACGAACACAGCTTTCTGGCCGATCTGATGGGGGTGGAACTGGTCGAAGGCCAGGATTTGTTTGTCGAAGGCCCGTTTGTTTTCATGCGCACCACCGAAGGCCCCAAGCGGGTGGATGTGATCTACCGCCGCCTGGATGATGATTTTCTGGACCCTTTGTGCTTTCGCCCCGAGTCGATGCTGGGGATACCGGGGCTGATGGATGTCTATCGCTCGGGCGGGGTGTCGATCTGTTCGGCACCGGGCGCGGGGGTGGCGGATGACAAGGCAGTTTACACCTATGTGCCGGAAATGGTGCGATTTTATCTGGGGGAAGAGCCGATCCTGAAGAATGTGCCGACGTGGAAATGCGCCGAAAAGGACGATTTCGCTTATGTCTGCTCAAATCTTGCCGATTTGGTGGTGAAAGAGGTTCACGGCTCGGGCGGCTATGGGATGTTGGTGGGGCCGAAGGCCAGCAAGGCCGAGATTGAGGCCTTTCGCGCTGTGATGATGGCCAATCCGGGCAATTACATCGCCCAACCGACGTTGGCACTTTCCACAACGCCCACCTTTGTCGAAGAGGGCATCGCGCCGCGCCATGTCGATTTGCGGCCCTATTGTCTGGTGGGCGAGCGCATCGAACTGGTGCCGGGGGGACTTACACGGGTGGCGTTGCGCGAGGGATCGCTCGTGGTGAATTCCAGCCAGGGCGGTGGCGTCAAAGACACTTGGGTATTGGCGGAGTAGGAGCATGTTATCAAGAACCGCCGATAATCTCTACTGGATTGCCCGCTATATGGAACGGGCCGAAACCGCAGCGCGTCTGCTGGAAGTGGGCGCGCGGATCTCGCTGCTGCCATCTGCTGAAGGCAACCGCAGCGATTGGGACAGCCTGCTGCGCGCCTCGGGCAATGCCGAGGGCTACCGTGAGAAATACGGGCTGCCCAATCAGGAAAGGCTGGAAAGCTATCTGTTCTTTGACCGCGACAATGCCAATTCGGTGGCCTCATGCCTGCGGCTGGCGCGCGAAAACGGGCGGATCGTGCGTACGGCTTTGACCACGCAGGTTTGGGATGCGCTGAACAGCGCCTTTCAGGAATTGCGCAAAATCGAAGAGCAACCGCGCGAGGAGCAGGAATTGTCGCGCCTGACCGAATGGGTCACGCGGCATACGGCGATGGTGAGGGGCGCGATTGATGCCACACTGCTGCGCAATGATGGCTATAACTTCTTGAATATCGGCTATTATCTGGAACGCGGCGACAGCACGGCGCGGCTGATGGATGTAAAATACTACGTCTTGTTGCCACGGGTGGAATATGTAGGCTCTGGTCTGGACAACGAGCAATGGTCAATGTTGTTGCGGGCGATGTCGGCGCATCGGGCGTTTCGCTGGGCATACGGCGGCGATATCACGGCGTCAAAGATTGCCGACTTCCTGATCCTGAACCCGCAATGCCCGCGATCCTTGATCACTTGTGTGGCCGGAACCGTCAATCATCTGGGACGGCTGGCCAAGCGCTATGGTCAGGAAACCGAGGCGCAGGCGGCGGGGCAGGCACTGCTTGCCTCAATCGAATCGGCGACCACCGATGATATTTTCGATGAAGGGCTGCATGAGTTTCTGACGCGCTTCATCAAGGAAACGGCAGGTTTGGGGGCGGTGATCCGCAATGCTTATCTGCGGGGGGATGGGGTATGATGCTGCTGACCGTCGATCATGTGACGCGCTACCGCTATGACCGCCCGGTGCGCGGTGTGGTGCAAAGCCACAGGCTGACGCCCTCGCGCTTTGACGGGCAAAAGGTGATTGACTGGCAGGTCACTGTATCCGGTGGCCTGATGGGTGGTGGCTTTCGTGATGGCGCTGGTGATTGGGTGCAGGCCTGGACCGTGGCCGGACCGCTGACCGAGATTGAGGTGCATGTGCAAGGCCGTATCGAAACCCATGATCTTTCGGGGGTTTTGAAGGGCCATAAGGAAACGGTGCCGCCGCAAACCTATTTGCGCAACACGGGTTCAACGATGCCCGATGATGGGTTGCGGGCACTGGCCGAGGTGGCTTTGCGCGCGGCCACACCGCTGGAGGGCGGTCATGCGCTCGCAAAAGCGGTGGCGGATGCGATTGCCTATCGCCCCGGCACTACCCATTCGCACACCACCGCCGCCGAGGCCCTGGCGCAAGGCGAAGGGGTGTGCCAAGATCATGCCCATGCGCTTATTGCGGCGGCGCGGGCGGCGGGAATGCCCGCGCGCTATGTGTCGGGCTATCTGCATGCCGATCAGGATGGGTTGGCGCATGAGGCCGCCCATGCCTGGGCTGAAGTCCATGTGCAGGGTTTTGGCTGGATCGGCTTTGATCCGGCCAATCGCTGTTGTCCTGACGCGCGCTATATCCGGTTGGGCTCGGGGTTGGATGCCGCCTATGCCGCGCCGATCCGGGGCACGTCACGTGGGGGAGGTGCGGAATCGCTTGATGTGACGGTTGCAGTTCAGATGGCAGAGCAATAGGTTTCGCCGCGTTACCTCGGAGAGTCGAATGACCTATTGCGTTGGCCTGCTGCTGGATGCTGGAATGGTGCTGCTGTCGGATACCCGCACCAATGCGGGTCTGGACAATATCGCGACCTATCGCAAGATGTTCCATTTTGAAGAACCGGGCGAGCGGGTGATCACCATTGCCACCGCCGGATCATTGTCGGTGACGCAAACCACCATTGCGCGGCTGCGTGAGGCGATTGAGGATGCCGAGGCAACCGAGCAAACCTCGATCCTGAAGGCGCCGACGATGCTGAAAGTGGCCTCGATCATCGGGGATACTCTGTGTATGGTGCGCCGCGAGATTGATGACAAGCTGGCCACCATGGATCAGGGCGCCTCGGCCAGCATGTTGGTCGCGGGTCAGCGCCGGGGTGGGGCGATGCGGTTGTTCCTGATCTATCCCGAGGGCAATTTCATCGAGGCTACCGAGGACACACCGTTCTTGCAAATCGGCGAGCACAAATATGGCAAACCGATTCTTGATCGGGTGGTTACCGCAGCCACGTCTTTGGCAGAAGGTGAGAAGGCGGTGCTGCTGTCGATGGACTCGACGCTGCGCTCCAACCTTTCGGTCGGGATGCCGCTGGATCTGTGTGTGATCGAGAAGGACGCCTGCAAAGTATCGCGCACCCGGCGAATCGAGGCCGGGGATGCGCGGTTTCGGGCGATGTCCGAGGCGTGGTCGGCGGCCTTGCGTGACGGGTTTGCACAGATCGGGATTTAGCGGTGCATGGAAAACAGCGCTGTGGCCTGATCGAAGAAGCGCGCGCGGGTGGCGGGGCGCTCCATCATCACTTCATGTTCCGAGCCTTGATAAAGATCAAGCTGGCCCGTGGCCCATCCGGCCATGCGGGTGTGGATCGGAGCCAGATCCACGATTTTTTCTGCCGAGCCCAAAGCGCAGACAGTCGGAATCGGCGGCGCGTGCATCAAGCCAAGGGCATGGCACTCGCCAAGGGCTGCGCGCACCCAGCCCAGACTGGGGCCGCCAAGGGTAAGTTCGGGATGGGCCTGCGCCTGTTTGCGCATATACTCCCACATTTCGGGCTCTGAGGTAAGGGAATTGCCGCTGAATGCCGCCTCAAGCACATAGGTTTTTGCCCCGGTTCCGGGGGCATAGCGACTGTCAAGGTTGAGCAACCGCGACGCCGAGGCGATCACCGAGGCCATCGGGCGCAACCAGGCAGCCATCAAAATTCCCCACATCGGAGCCGAAAACGCTGCCGCCTGCACCGGAATGCCCCGCATCAGCCCGCGCAATCCGATACAGCCGCCCATGGAATGGGCAATCAGATAAAACGGCTGCGGCAGGGCTTGCGAGACAGCGAAAGCGATCATGGCATCCAGATCAAGCTGGTATTCGGCAAAATCAGCGACATGGCCGCTCATCTTGTCATCCAACGCGCGATCGGCCAGGCCCTGGCCACGCCAATCAATCGCCAGTGTTGCATAGCCACGCTTGGCCAAATCACCTGCCGCGCGACCGTATTTTTCGATATACTCAGTGCGACCGGGCAGCAGCAGCACCGTGCCTTGCGGCGCATCGCTGTTCCACATGCCAAGCCTGATCCGCCGCCCATCCGCCGCCGCAAGCCAATAGGCGCGCCCCCCTTCAGGGCCATCGGCAACCTCGGCAAAGAACGGGGCGGTGCTCACGCCAGCGCCGCGCCGAGTTTCATCGCCTGACCCATCGAGCCGTCAACCTTCAGCTTGCCTGTCATGAACGCCATGGTGGGGTTCATTTCGCCAGCCAGAATCGCCTCGAACACCTCGCGGGTTGCGGTCATGGTGACATCCGCTTCTTCATCACCTGCCCGCGCACCCGCGCCGTCAAGCATGATCGCCCCTTCGTCTTTGATCACGAATTTGGCCAAACCATCATAGCTGGACCCGATTTTTGCGTTCAGGGCCGCCACTGCGCCGGTGATTACGTCTGACATCAATATCTCCTTCGTGATCGTCTTGCTCTGGCAATTCGCACCAGTTGCGTTAGGTTCCCATTATGAAAGCTAAGGCGTGGTTTCACAATCGTATCGTTGCGGCACTTGTGTCGTTGCTGCTGGCCGTTCCCCCGGCTTTTGCTGATTCCGCCCGGCTGGACGAGCTGTTCCAGCGGTTGCAAAACACCGATGATGTCGGGGCCCAGCAGATTGAGGCGGAGATTTGGTCTGAATGGTCGAAATCAGGTTCTCCGGCGATGGATTTGCTGTTGGAACGCGGACGCAGTGCAATGCAGGCGGGCGATTTCGTGGGAGCCATCGGGCAATTCACCGCAGTGATCGACCATGCCCCGGATTTCGCCGAGGCCTATAACGAGCGCGCCACCGCCTATTACCAATCCGGCAAACTGGGGCCGTCGATTGCCGATCTGCGCATGACGCTGCGGCTGAACCCACGCCATTTCGGGGCGCTGACCGGGCTTGCGATCATCTTTGAAGATATTGACCAGCCCGAAAAGGCGCTTGAGGTCTACAAGGCCGCTTTGGTCTTGCAACCGCATCTGCCCGAAGTCAAAAGCGCTGTGGCGCGGATCGAAACCGCGCTTCAGGGCAAAGACCTGTAAGGGCCAGCGATGAACACTCCGGCACGGGTGACGGCGGTTTTAGGACCGACGAACACCGGAAAGACCCATTACGCGATTGAGCGGATGCTGGCGCATCGGACCGGGGTGATCGGCCTGCCGTTGCGGCTGCTCGCGCGTGAGGTTTATGACCGGATCGTTGCGCAGCGCGGGCCTTCGGTGGTGGCGCTGGTGACGGGCGAAGAGCGGATCGTGCCTGATCGCGCCGCCTATTGGGTCTGCACGGTCGAAGCGATGCCTTTGGATATCGGCGCTGATTTCGTGGCGGTGGACGAGATCCAGCTTTGCGCCGATCCCGAGCGCGGCCATGTCTTTACCGACCGGCTTTTACGGGCGCGTGGCCTGCATGAGACGCTGTTCTTAGGGGCCCAAACCATGCGACCTGCGATTGCGGGGCTGGTGAAAGGGGTGCAGTTCCTCAAACGAGACCGGCTGTCGACTTTGACCTACACAGGTTCGAAAAAGATAAGCCGTCTGCCTGAGCGAAGCGCAATTGTGGGATTTTCGGTTGAAAATGTCTATGCCATTGCCGAGCTGATCCGTCGCACCAAGGGCGGATGTGCGGTGGTGATGGGGGCGCTGTCGCCGCGCACCCGCAATGCGCAGGTGGCTTTGTATCAAAACGGCGATGTGGATTATCTGGTGGCGACCGATGCGATTGGCATGGGGCTGAACCTTGATATCAAGCATATCGCTTTTTCTGCGACGGCCAAATTTGACGGGCGAAGGATGCGCGCGCTTTATCCGCAGGAACTGGCGCAAATTGCGGGCCGGGCCGGACGGTATATGGAAAACGGCAGCTTTGGGGTGACCGGCGAAGCGCGGCCCTTTGATGATGAGGTGATCGCGGCGATTGAAGAGCATCGCTTTCAGCCGATCAAGAAACTGCACTGGCGCAATGCGGCGCTTGAATTTGGCACGGTGGAGCGGCTGCTGCGCAGTCTGGAACACCCCACATCCGACCCCTGGCTGACCCGCGCGCGCGATGCCGATGATGTGATGGCGCTGAAGGCGCTGGCCGATATGCCCGAGGTGCGCGAAAAGCTGACCAGCCCGCAACGGGTGCGGCTGCTCTGGGACATCTGCGGCGTGCCGGATTTTCGCGGCTCGGCGGGGCCCGAGCATGTGCAGCTTTTGGCGCGGCTTTTTGAGCACCTGACCGGGCGCGGGCTGGCGCAGACGCGAATCCCCTCGGCTTGGCTGAAAACCGCCGTGGAGCGCATAGATAAGCCTGCGGGAGACATAGATACGCTGTCGAAACGACTGGCCTATATCCGCACTTGGACTTATGTTGCGCAACGCAAAGGCTGGGTTGAGAACGAAAGCCATTGGCGCGACGAAACCCGCGCTGTAGAAGACCGATTGTCAGACGCTTTGCACGCGGCACTGACGCAACGATTTGTTGACCGGCGCACATCTGTGCTGATGCGGCGGTTGAAGCAGAAGGAGATCCTCGTGGCCGAGGTGAATGACAAGGGCGAAGTGACGGTTGAAGGCGAGTTCGTCGGCCGTTTGGAAGGATTCCGCTTTCGGATGGATGAAACTGGTTCGCCGGATGAGGCGCGTACGCTGCGAATGGCAGCGGTGCAGGCCCTGCGGCCCGAGTTCCATCTGCGGGCGGACCGGTTCTATAACTCGCCCGATACCGAACTGGATTTCACCGAGCAGGGGGGCCTGATGTGGGGCACCCAAGCCATGGGCAAGCTGATCAAAGGCACCGAGCCGCAGCGCCCACAGGTTGAGGCCTTTGTCGATGAAGAAGCGGGCGAAGAGGTGGCCGAAAAGGTCCGCCGCCGTTTGCAGCATTTCATTGACCGCAAGGTTGCCGCCCTGTTCGAGCCGATGCTGGCGATGGGGCGCGATGAGACTCTGACCGGGCAGGCCAAGGGGTTTGCCTTCAGGATGGTCGAGGCGCTTGGCGTGATTGCGCGTGAGGATGTGGCGACCGAGGTCAAGGAATTGAACCAGGAGGCGCGGTCAGTCCTGCGCAAACATGGCATCCGTTTTGGTCAGTTCACCGTGTTCATGCCGGTGCTGCTGAAACCGGCACCGACGCGGTTGCGCTTGGTGCTGTGGTCGCTCTGGAACGGCTTGCAGGAATTCCCCGAAAGCCCGCCGCCGGGTCTGGTCACTATCCCCAATATCGCTGATGTGCCGAAATCGCATTATACGCTGGCCGGTTATCATCCGGCAGGGGCGCGGGCGATCCGCATTGATATGCTGGAACGTCTGGCCGATATCTTGCGCCAGAAGGACAGCCGCGTGGGGTTTGAGGCCACGCCGGATATGTTGTCGATCACCGGGATGACGCTGGAGCAGTTCAATGATCTGATGGGCGGTTTGGGCTATAAGGGCGAGAAGGCCGAACGGCCGAAGGTGAAAGCCGCGCCGGTTCCGATTGCCGTCGACCCCAATGCGCCCATCCAGCCGATCCCCGAGGGCGAGTCGGCGTTCGTGCAGCCCGATCCCGATGCCGCCCCCGAGATGGAGGTGTATTATACCTTTACCTGGGCACCCAAACCCCGCGCGCGCCCCGAGCGTGCGCCCCGTCCTGGACGAGCCCCTCGCAAAGAGGCTGAGGCTGCTGCACCTCAGG
>JAGPBG010000410.1 GCA_018063485.1 Cypionkella sp. | reverse complement strand
CCTTTTGCGGAACATGACCTTCTGACGCTATGAAACCGTCGATCCATGCGGAAGTTGAGGATGCTTTGGACATGTTGATTCATCGTTACAATGGGCCGGGCTGAGAGAGATCAACCCCGTCAATCCTGTGGTGTTACAGAGCATTCGCGTCAAGAATTATTCAGCGATTGGCAAAGGAACTCCATAAGGGGGTGCTCTTTTCCGGTTTGTTGCCCGCAAGATGGGATAAGCCTATCATCCACTCCAATGACAGAGGGGCAGGGACCGTGACAGATCGTCAGTTTATCGACCATATCAGCCAAAGCCTGAAGGATATTGAGGCCGAAGGCCTGTTGAAGCGCGAGCGTCTGATCGAGGGGGCGCAAGGCGCGCATGTGACCATTGGCGGGCGGCGGATGCTTAATCTTTGTGCCAATAATTACCTTGGGTTGGCGGATGATCCTCGTTTGATCTCGGCCGCCAAGGCGGCGTTGGACAGCCACGGGTTTGGCATGGCGTCGGTGCGGTTCATCTGCGGGACGCAGGATTTGCACCGGGCCCTGGAGCAGCGGTTGGCGACGTTTCTGGGGATGGACGACTCGATTCTGTTCGCGGCGTGTTTCGATGCCAATGGCGGGCTGTTCGAGCCATTGCTGGGCGAAAAGGATGCGATTGTCTCGGACAGCCTGAACCATGCCTCGATCATCGACGGGGTGCGACTGTGCAAAGCCAGGCGCTATCGCTTTGCAAATAATGACATGACCGATCTGGAGGTGCAGTTGGCCACCGCCGTCAAGGAGGGCGCGCGGTTTGTCATGATTGCGACCGATGGCGTGTTCTCGATGGATGGCACGCTGGCCAATCTGGCTGCGATTGCTGCGCTGGCTGAAAAATACGGCGCGATCACCATGGTCGATGATTGCCACGCGACCGGATTCATGGGGCCGAAAGGACAGGGAACGCCTGCCCATGCCGGGGTAAGGGTGGATATTCTGACTGGCACGCTGGGCAAGGCATTGGGGGGGGCTTTGGGCGGATATATCGCGGGGCCACAGCCGGTGATTGACCTTTTGCGCCAGCGCGCGCGGCCTTATCTGTTTTCCAATGCCCTGCCGCCTGCGGTGGTGGGGGCGGCGTTGGCGGCACTGGATATTGTCGAGGCGGCGGATGATCGGCGCGAGCAGTTGTTCTTGAACGCGGCCTATTGGCGGGCGGGGCTGGAGGCGATCGGGTTCCGCCTGCTGCCCGGTGAGCATCCGATTGTGCCGGTGATGGTGGGTGATGCGAGCCTCGCGCAGAGCTTCGCCGCCGCCTTGGATGCGCGCGGCGTGATGGTTTCGGCGTTTTTCTTCCCCGTCGTTCCAAGGGGGAGCGCACGGATCAGAACGCAGATGAATGCGGCGCTGACGTTTGAAGATCTTGATTTTGCTCTTGAGGCGTTCGGGGCGGCAGGCAAGGAAGCAAAGGTGTTAAGATGAAGGCATTGGTGAAGACGAAACCCGAAGTGGGTCTGTGGATGGAGGCACGGCCTGTGCCCGAGATCGGGCCTGAAGATGTGCTGATCAAGGTGAACAAAACCGGCATTTGCGGCACCGATATCCACATCTGGAATTGGGATGAATGGGCGGCGAAAACAGTGCCGGTAGGTCTGGTAACCGGGCATGAGTTTGCCGGCGAGATCGTGGCCAAGGGGGCGCTGGTGGAAGGGCTGGAGATTGGCCAGCGCTGTTCGGGCGAGGGGCATCTGATTGGCAAGCTGAGCCGTCAAAGCCGGGCGGGCAAGTTCCATCTGGACCCGGCGACGCGCGGCATCGGCGTGAATGAACCGGGGGCTTTCGCTGAATATCTGCGCCTGCCTGCCTTCAATGTGGTGCCTTTGCCTGACAGTATTGATGATGAGATCGGGGCAATTCTGGATCCTTTGGGCAATGCGGTGCATACGGCGCTGTCGTTTGATCTGGTGGGCGAGGATGTGCTGATCACTGGAGCCGGGCCGATCGGCATCATGGCGGCTGCGGTGGCGCGGCATGTGGGTGCCCGGCATGTGGTGATAACCGATGTGAATCCGGCGCGGCTGACCCTTGCGTCAGAGGTTGCCGATGTGGTGCCGGTAAACGTGGTGTCAGAAGATCTGCGTGAGGTTATGGCGCGGCTGAAGATGAAGCAGGGCTTTGATGTCGGCATGGAAATGTCGGGCAATCAGCGCGCGCTGGATCAGATGATCGAGGCGATGACAATGGGCGGGCGGATCGCGATGCTGGGCATCCCGCCGGGGAAATCTCCGGTGGATTGGAGCCGGATCGTGTTCAAGGCGATCACCATCAAGGGGGTGTACGGGCGCGAGATCTTTGAAACCTGGTACAAGATGATTGCCATGCTGGAAAACGGGCTGGATGTGCGGCGCGTGATCACTCATCGGTTCTCGGTTGATGATTTCGAGACGGGGTTTGAAACAATGCGCTCGGGGCTGTCGGGAAAAGTGGTGTTGGACTGGAATCGCTGATTATTTCGGCGTTCGAACGGGACTTGTTGATCATCTTTTCTGGGGGAAATCTGTCAAGACGGGAATTTGACATTTGTTTTGAAAAGGTTGCTTGCCAGTGAGTTGGTGGGTGGGATAAGATGTATTTGTTAGAAGGTGTTTCTGGTTGTGTGGATCCTTCGACCGCAATTCACAACTTTCCAAAACTATAGGCACATTCCTCCATGCGAACCCTCCGATTGTTTGACTGTCAGCTTTGCTGGCACAAATTGCGTTTTGGCACAGCGAAGTGCTCAATGTGCTCTCGACCGACGCCGCTGCGGAACCGTAAATCCGTCTGGCTGATTGGCGTGGGTTTGACCGTGGCCGCAATCAGCATCGCAGCAGGGATTTAGAGCGTGTTGCGTTCAAT
>JAGPBG010000409.1 GCA_018063485.1 Cypionkella sp. | reverse complement strand
TCAGCAGTTTGACCGGCTTGGCAAAGCTGGGCAGCGGCAGGGAATAATGTTGTTCAGCAGCAGACACGGGTCAGCCTCCAATCGGGCGGGTGCCCGCGATGGTCAGGCCGTAGGCATCAAGCCCCACGACTTTGGGCGTAGCAGAATTGCTGACCAGGGTGATCTCACTCAGGCCAAGCGAGGACAGGATTTGAGCGCCCAAGCCATATTGACGCAGAGTCTGCGGACTGGCCTCGGCCTCAACCAGTTTCATGGCCGTATCGCGCAGCAGCACGACCACACCGCGCCCCTCGATGGCAATCAGGCGCATTGCGCGCTGCAGATCGCCGACATGATCGTCACCGATGCCCAAGACATCCTCAAGCGGGTTAAGCGCGTGCATCCGCACCAGCACCGGGCCGGGGGCGGCCAGATCGCCCTTGGTCAGCACCACATGTTCCGCACCATGCGCCTGATCGGCAAAGATTCGCATCAACCATTCACCGCCGTGCAGCGAATGGACACGCTTCACCGAGCATTCGCGAACAAGGTTATCGTGGCGGCGGCGATAGGCGATCAGGTCGGAAATCGTGCCGATTTTCAGGTTATGCTTTTGCGCGAAGGACACGAGGTCAGGCAGCCGCGCCATGGTGCCGTCATCCTTCATGATCTCGCAGATCACGCCCGACGGATTGAGGCCAGCAAGACGGCTGATGTCGGTTGCAGCCTCGGTATGACCCGCGCGCACCAACACGCCACCGTCGCGGGCGCGCAGCGGGAACACATGGCCGGGGGTTGCCAGATCCTGCGGACCTGAGACCGGATTGATCGCCGCCGCAATCGTGATGGCCCTGTCATGCGCCGAAATACCGGTTTCAACGCCTTCGCGGGCCTCGATCGACACTGTGAAAGCGGTTTCATGGCGGCTGGAGTTTTTTGACGCCATCAGTGGCAGGCCCAGTTTGTCGATCCGCTCACCCGTCAGGGTCAGGCAGATCAGCCCGCGCCCGTGGGTGGCCATGAAATTGACCGCCTCGGGTGTGGCCATCTGCGCCGGGATCACCAGATCGCCTTCATTCTCGCGGTCTTCATGATCAACCAGAATGAACATGCGGCCCGCGCGGGCATCTTCGATGATCTCGTCAATGGATGAGATGGCATCGGAATAATCGGTCTGTACTGTGGTCATCTTTGCGCCCCCGTTTGTCTGCCTTTACCGCGACGGCGCGGCGAATACCAGAAGCCGGATCAGTCCCATTCGCGCAAGCGCGCCACATAGCGCGCCATGGTGTCCACTTCGAGGTTCACGAGTTGGCCAACGGCCACCTCGCCCCAGGTTGTGACCTTTCGGGTGTGGGGAATGAAGTTGATGCCAAAATTGCAGCCATTCACCTCATTCACTGTCAGCGAAGTGCCATTCAGGGCAACCGAGCCCTTTTGCGCAATAAAGCGAGCAAGCGGTTCTGGGGCGCGGAAGCTCACACGCAGGCTGTCGCCCTCGGCGGCCACCCGGATCACCTCGGCCACACCGTCAACATGGCCTGAAACGATATGGCCGCCCAACTCGTCGCCCACTTTCAGCGAGCGCTCCAGGTTGATCCGCTTGCCGACGCGCCAGCCCGCCAGATTGGTTTTCGACACCGTTTCCGCCGAGATTTGCACCTCAAACCAGTTGCGCGGGCTGCTGCCCAGATCCACCACCGTCAGGCATACACCCTCGCAGGCGATAGAGGCACCTATATCAATGCCCGCCACATCGAAACGGGTGCCAATGCGCGCGCGCAGATCGCCTTGCTGCTGCCAGGCCAGAACCTCGCCCATGTCTGTCACGATTCCGGTGAACATTGCGTCTCTCCTGCTGCCAAGCCCAGAGGTAACTCCCCCGGCCTGTCACATCAAGCCCGTAGCCACGCCTCAAAAATGCCGCGCATCCGGGTTAGGGGTTTTGATAATTCAGCTTTCCCCTGTTCAATCGGGGCGAAATCGAGCAAGCCAAAGGAAAAGCGGATCAGCAATGCGTGTTTCGGGGCAAAACAGACGGTTTCTTTTCCTGCAAGGGCCTCATGGGCCATTTTTCAACCGTTTGGGCCGGTTGTTGCGGGCGGCAGGGGCCGAGGTCTGGCGTGTGGGCTTCAACCGTGGAGATCGGGCGTTCTGGACTTCGGGCGAAAACTACATTCCCTATCGTGGCGCTGTCGCAGATTGGCCCGCCGCTTTTGCCACGCTGATCGAGGCCAAGGGCATCACCGATATCGTGCTTTATGGCGACACAAGACCCATTCACGCGAGTGCCGTGCAAGCGGCCAAGGCGGCAGGGTTGACGGTGCATGTATTTGAAGAAGGCTATCTGCGACCGTATTGGGTGACCTATGAACGCGGCGGGTCGAACGGTCATTCGCGGTTGATGACGCAGACCGTGGCGGAGATGCAAACCGCGCTGGCCCGGCTTGACATGGACCTGCCCGACGCCCCGGCACGCTGGGGTGATATGCGCCAGCATATGTTTTGGGGCGCGCTTTATCATTGGTTCGTCCTCAGCGGGTTTTGGGATTACCGCAATTTCAAACCGCACCGCGCCCTGACCGTGCGGCAGGAATTCTGGCTCTATTGCAAGCGTCTTGTCCTGATGCCCCTGCACAAGGCCGAACGCGCGGTGGCGACGTTTCGGATCAAACACGGCGGCTTTCCCTATCATCTGGTATTGTTGCAACTGGAACATGACGCCAGTTTTCAGATGCATTCGCCCTTCAAGACGATGAGCGAATTCCTCACCGTGGTAATGGAGGGGTTCGCCAGGGGTGCTGCCCCGCATCATCATATCGTCTTCAAGGCGCATCCTTTGGAGGATGGCAGGGTGCCGGTCGCGCATGAGATCAAGCGGCTGGCAAAGCTGCAT
>JAGPBG010000408.1 GCA_018063485.1 Cypionkella sp. | reverse complement strand
GTTTGCCAGATGATCGGCCAAAGATTCAAGCGAGATCACGGTAAGCGTACGCGCGGGGGCATTGGGATCGGCAAAAACGGGGGGCATCGAGGCGGTCCTTTTGAGATTGCCCGAAGCCTAGCTTTTTGTACGCCACCTGCAAGGCCCCTAACTCGAAGTTTGATCGAGCATGTCCTTGTCCGTGATCAGGGAGCGTTCCGCGATACGCAAGAGCCGCGCCCAGACGGCGGCAAAAGCGGTGACATCGCCGCGATCAAGGCAGGCGCGTACGTCGCCGGACACAAGACCAAGGCTGACCAGGCCCAAATTCTCGCCCATCCGCTGCAAGCGGCGCAACTGGCGGGCGATGTCGGTCAGATCATGAGCGCGCACTTGGCTGGCAAGGCCCGCCATAGTGAGCGCGAGTTCCGCCAGCGCCCGCGTAACCACCTGTTCTGCCGATGAAGTTCCGAGATTTCGGTAGATTGTCGCGATCGGTTCTGCATCCTGTTGCACACGTTCTTTCGGTTGCAGTGCAACCACATTGCTGGCCATTTTCCCACACCTTATATTTCACACCCAAGGTCAGTTTGCCCGCACGTGCTGAAGAAAAGGTTGCGCGGCGGAAAAGAAACCACTCGAATTTTCTGCGAATGCAGCATACTAAGGGCCGAGTTTGTCTTGGAGGACCGCATGATTGAAGCACGCCCCCTTCCCGCCTATCTGGTGCATCGTTTCCATGGGTGGCGCGCGACCACCTACCACGACAACAAGGCCTGGTATCGTCGTTTGGCCGAAAGCGGGCAACATCCGCGCGCGATGGTGATCTCGTGCTGCGACAGCCGGGTGCATGTGACTTCGATCTTCGGGGCGGATGAGGGTGAGTTCTTCATCCATCGCAACATTGCCAGTCTGGTGCCACCCTATACCCCGGATGGCGAGCGGCATGGCACCTCGGCGGCACTGGAATTTGCGGTCATGTCCTTGGGCGTGGCGCATATCGTGGTGCTGGGGCACAGCAATTGCGGCGGGGTGAAGGGCTGTCACGCAATGTGTTCGGGCCATGCGCCGGAAATGGAGGAAAAATCCAGTTTCGTCGGCCGCTGGATGGATATCTTGCGCCCCGGCTATCAGCGGGTGTCGCATCTCCCCGAGTCTGAGGTGCTGACAGCCTTGGAAAAGGAAGCGGTACTGGTGTCGTTGGATAACCTGATGACCTTTCCTTTCGTGAAATCAGCGGTTGAGGATGATCGGCTGACGTTGCACGGGCTTTGGACGGATACCGGCGCGGGTGTGTTGGAGCAGTTTGATCCCGCACGCAGTGCCTTCGTGCCAGTTTGATCCAAGCGGTGCGTTGCCATCGGTTGCAAAGGCCGGTTCAGAACCAGGGCCGGTCGTGTTAGGCTGACATCGCAACAGGAGACGCCGCGATGCGCATGATCCGCCGGTTATTTATGTATGTTATTGGTTTGGTTGTGATCCTGGTACTTGGCGCCTATGCCTTGCCAAGAGAAGTGACCGTCAAGCGCGGCGTGGTGATTGACGCCCCGGTTGAGACTGTTTTCCTCTTGGTCAACTCCTTGAAGCGGATGTCTGGATGGTCGCCGTGGATCGGCCGCGACCCAGCGATCAAGCTGGTGTTTTCCGGCCCTGATGCCGGGGTTGGGGCCACGATGGGTTGGTCTTCGGTCATGGAGCAGGTTGGTAACGGAACGCAGGAAATCACCCAAAGCATAGTGAACGCGCGAGTTGAATCACGTTTGGTGTTTGGTCAGATGCGGCCTTCGGTGGCGGTGTTTGACCTGACCACCGAAGAATTGGGCACAAGGGTTGAGTGGTCACTGATCTCGGATATGGGCATGAACCCGGTGGGGCGCTGGATGGGGTTGATGATGGACCGTTGGATCGGGCCGGATTTTGAAACCGGGCTGGCGCATTTGAAGGCGCAAGCCGAAACACGCTAGGATCGCCAGCCGCTATTGCAGCACCTTGCCAGAGGGCCAACTGATCAGGCTGTTCAACGCCACCTCCTTCTTTGCACCGGCAGGCAGATCAAAAGTCCAGGCCAGAACGCCGCGCTGACCATCCACATCGGTTTCGACCGGCATTGGATCGGCGGTAAAGCTGATTTCAAGATCCTCTTGTTCCGAATAGGGCACTTGATCCATCAGTTTGACGGGCCAGGATTCTGTGCTTAGGTTTTCGATTTGCAGCACGGCCTCTTCGGCGATTTGGGTGGACGAAGAGATGATCCCGCGATCCCCTTGCGAGCGTTTGGGTTCATCGCGTTTCAGGCGCAGCCCCTCGATTGCGCCAAAGCCAAGCTCGTATTCATCGCCGGGGGCAACACCGGTGAGCCAGGCTGAACCGACAAGCGTGTGATCGCGCGACAGAAAGGCTTGACCGGGCAAAAGGATTTCGCCGGTGTCATTGGTAAAGCTGGCCAGCAGGAAAGCGGTTTGATCGTAACGAGGAATGGCGCGGGCCTCAATTGTCGGCGTGGTAATTTTCTCATCCAGCGCAAGGCGCAGGTTTTCAACGCCGGAGGCGACGTAAACCGGGGTGGGGTAGACGTAAACCACAATATCGCCTTGCAGCTCAGCCGCTGCCACCACGGGCTCCATCATCGCCTCGGTCACCGGTGCCGCCATCATATCGCCCTCGGCGGCCGATTTGCTGAGGGCTGGCATTGGCGCTTCAGGGTCGCCAATGCGACGCAACTGGGCGTAAAGCTGCGAGGGCTCGGATTGATCCGATGGCTGGGCGGTAGACAGCGTAAGCGACACATCGGCCCAATCCTCCCCCGAGCTTTGGCTGACCAGAACTCCGCGTGAGATGGTCAGGCTTGGCGTGTCTTTGCGTGTCAGGTTCAGATCGTAGACCGGGCGCCAACTGGCGTTCTCGA
>JAGPBG010000050.1 GCA_018063485.1 Cypionkella sp. | reverse complement strand
GCCTTCGCTGACCACCGACACTCCCCAGCGCGCGCCGGTCCAGCCTTGAAGCCGCTGGCCCAGGCGTGCGGCCAGGTCGCGCGCAGCGTTCGGGGCGGGTTCAAATTCGATCCGACCGGGGGAATAACGGACCAATTTCAGCCCGTGTTCCACCTCAAACAAAAGTTTCATATCGCGCTTTTCTCGGATTAATTCAACGACTTGGGCGAAACTGACCAGCAGCATTTCAGGTGCAGTCGCCAGTGCTGGCGCGGCCTGCATTGTAGCCCCCATCACCGGGGCAGAGGGGGCCATGCGCATCGCAGGGCTATGCATCACTCCGCCGCCTGCCGGGGCACCGCCGGGCATTGCACCAGCGGTCGGCAAGGTTTGCAGGCGTTTGATCAGCGCCTCGGGGTCGGGCAGATCGGCGACATGGGTGAGCCGGATCAGCGCCATTTCGGCAGCCATCATCGCATTGGGGGCCAGCGCCACCTCTTCCAGCGCCTTCAGCAGCATTTGCCACATTTTCGACAATGCCCGGATCGGCAGCCGCGCCGCCATATCCAGCCCGCGTGACCGCTCATCCGGTGGCGTGGTCGGGTCATCCGCCGCTTCGGGGGTGATCTTGATGACAGAAATCCAATGGGTGATTTCGGCCAGATCACGCAGCACCGCCATCGGATCGGCGCCATCGGCATATTGGCCGGAGAGCTCTTTCAGAGCGCCCGCCGCATCGCCTTTCATCACCAGATCGAACAGGTCCAGCACGCGGCCCCGGTCGGCAAGGCCCAGCATGGCGCGGATCTGGTCGGCACTGGTTTCTCCAGCGCCGTTGGAAATCGCCTGATCCAACAGGCTGGTGGCATCGCGGGCCGAGCCTTCGGCGGCGCGGGTGATCAGGGCTAGCGCGCCCTCGGAAATCTTCGCGCCCTCGGATTTGGCGATTTTCGCCATCAGCGCCATCATCACCTCGGGCTCGATCCGTTTGAGATCAAACCGCTGGCAGCGTGACAGCACCGTGACCGGCACTTTGCGAATCTCGGTGGTGGCGAAGATGAATTTCACATGGGCGGGGGGTTCCTCAAGCGTTTTCAACAGGGCGTTGAAGGCCGAGGTCGAGAGCATGTGGACTTCGTCGATGATATAGATTTTATAGCGGGCCGAAGCGGCGCGATAATGAACGGAATCAATGATTTCGCGGATATCGCCAACGCCAGTGCGCGAGGCTGCGTCCATTTCCATCACATCGACATGGCGACCTTCGGCAATCGCGCGGCAGGGGTCACATTTGCCGCAAGGCTCGGTCGTGGGGCCGTCCGCGCCATCGGGGCCGATGCAGTTCAGCCCCTTGGCGATGATGCGCGCGGTGGTGGTTTTGCCGGTGCCGCGGATGCCGGTCATGATGAAGGCATGGGCAATCCGGTCGGCCGCAAAGGCGTTTTTCAGCGTGCGCACCATCGCTTCCTGGCCGACCAGATCGGCAAAGGTTTCGGGGCGGTATTTGCGGGCAAGAACCTGATAGGCCTGCTCGGGCGCGTCTGACATTTTGCCTCGGCTGGGTTAGGATTCGGGCTAAGGTAAGGTCTGCGGGGGGTAACGGCAAGATCAGCCTTGGGTCTTGCCTTGCGGGCGCTGCTTTGTTGCCGATTTCTTGGTGAATTTGCCTGCGGCACGGGTGGCCGACCGCTCCAGAGCGGTTGAGTTTGCGGTATCCTCGGCCACCAGTTTGCGCCAGCGGACCAGCCGCGCGGGGTCGATCAACCCTGCCTGTGCTGCCGCCTGCACCGCACAGCCCGGCTCGTGATCATGGGTGCAATCGCGAAAGCGGCAGTCCGCGCCGATGTCGATCAGATCGGCGTAAAGCACCTCGATGCCCCCGGCCATATCGGTCAGTTGCAATTCGCGCACACCCGGCGTGTCGATCAGCCAAGCCTGACCGGGAAGCGGCAAAAGGTGGCGGGCGGTGGTGGTGTGGCGGCCCTTGGCATCATCCTCACGGATGTCGCCGGTATCTTGGATCGGCGCGCCCAAGGCATTGGCGAGGGTGGATTTCCCGACGCCGGAGGAGCCCAGAAGCGCGAGCGTTTTTCCCGGTTGCAGCCATTCGGCCAGACGCTGCGCCACATCGGGGCCTTTGGCGTTCAGCGCAACCACGGCCAGATCGCGTTGCAATCCCTTGGCGCGGATAACAAATTCCGCAGGGTCGGCGGTGTCGGCCTTGGTCAGCACGATCACCGGGGTGATGCCTGCGGCCCCGGCCAGCACCAGATAGCGTTCCAGCCGCGCTTCGTTGAAATCGGCGTTACAGGAGGTGACGATCAACAATGTGTTAATATTGGCGGCAATCAACTGGCGCGCCACGCCTGATCCGGCGGCAAAGCGGTGCAAGAGGCTGCTGCGGTTCAACACCCGATGCACGCGCAGATCATCGGCCAGCACCCAATCGCCCACTGCCAATTTGCCCATCGGAAGGCTGGGCGGCAGCACCAGTTCGAACCGGCCTGCGGGCGTGATCGCCTCGACCGTTCGGCGATGCACTGACGCCAAACGGGCAGGGCGCAGCTCTGCCTCCTCTGGCGTGACCTGAGCGGCGAAATCTTGGGTCCAGCCCATGGCGGCAAGGTCTTGCGGGATCATTCCGTCCTCAGGTTTTGTCGGGAGACGATAGGCGGCGCGACGCTTTGGCACAATGGGGCGGGTTGCAATGCCGAGCATTTGCCGCAACTATTCGCGTAACTGAGAAAGGTTCCCATGGCGCGCATTGCAATCCTGACCGTTTCCGATCGTGCCGCGAGGGGCGAATACGAAGACCGGGGCGGCCCGGCCTGTGAGGACTGGTTGCGAAAGGTGGTCACTTCACCGATCGAGATTGAGCGATGGATCACCCCGGATGGCCGGGTGGAAGTTGCGGCGCAAATGCGTGACATGGCGGATAAATGGGGTGCCGACCTGATCCTTGCCACCGGCGGCACCGGCCCCGCGCCGCGCGATCAAACGCCCGAAGCGATGGCGGATGTGATCTCGATGGAACTTCCCGGATTTGGCGAGGCGATGCGTGCGGCAAATTCGCGCGTGGTGGCGACCGCGATCCTGTCACGTCAAAGCGCCGGGGTGCGGGGCAAAACCCTGATCATCACGCTTCCGGGCAGCCCGAACGCGATTGCCACCAGTCTTGAGGCGGTGTTTGCCGCCGTGCCCTATTGCCTTGATCTGATCGGTGCGGCGCGGATCGAGACTGATCCGGCGCTGATCAAGGCGCATCGGCCCAAGGCCTAGGCCCCGATATCCTGCTTTGGCAGCAGTTGCACGGCATCAATCTGCCAACCCTCGGGCGTTTCCATCATCTTGTAATCCAAGAGAAAGGTTTCGCCAGCGCCATCAGTGATCATCACTCTTTGCCACAGGTTCCCTGCAATGGTTCGCAGCTCGAGCATCTTTACGGCCTGATGCTGCCAGACCATCGGATAGCCATTTTGCACCATCAGACCGAAGTTGTTTGAATTGCCGAAGATGCCTTTGATCGTGGGCGAAGCATAGGAAAACGCCTTTGCGTTGTCTTGGGCGGTGAAGGCATCGAGTTGGGATTGGATAGTGCTTTGGATCGGCGCCTCTTGGGCAAAGGCGGGCAGTGTGAGGGCGGCAAAAGCCGCCATATGAAGGGTCAGCCGCATTGCGACTCCTTTCCTGAACGTCCCCAAGGGGAGGGTAGGGCGATAGTGGGAAAGGTCAAATGGGGGGCGCAGCTACGACGGCTCCACACACTTCATGGTGCAACCTTTCCTCTCCCAGAAGTTCCAGGCGGACGCCTTGCAAAAGGGCCCGCCCGAAAGAGCGGCCCCCTTTCGGGCGTCAGGACAGGATCTCCGTCAGGCTGCCAATTCGCCCGCAAGCCCGCGATCTATCAGATCAAGGCTTTCCTTGATGCCGTAAAGGGCGATGAAACCGCCAAAGCGGGGGCCGTCAGATGCGCCCAGAAGCACCTCATAAAGCGCCTTGAACCAATCGCGCAGAGGCTCGAAACCGTGGTCCTTGCCGACAGCGAAAACCATCGACTGCAAGGCCTCGTCGTTCAAGCCGCCATCCCAGGCGGCCAGACGGGCGCGCAAATCGACCATCGCGGCGCGTTCGAGATCATTGGGCAGCCGGAACTGGCGAGTAGGGGCGATCCTGTCGGCGAAATAGCGCACCGCAAAGCCTGCGGCGGCGTCAAGATCGGGATTGCCTTCGGGTGAGGCATCCGGCGCATAGCGTTTGATAAAGCCCCAAAGGCCCGCCGCATCCCTGGCAGCCGACACGCTTGCCAGATTGAGCAGCATCGAGAACGGCACCACCATTTTCGACACTGGCGGATTTCCCTGATGGATGTGCCAGACCGGATTGTTCACTTGGGCGTCAATGTCTTGGGTGGCATAGGCGCGCAATTGCTGGTGATATTCATCAACCGCACGCGGGATCACATCGAAATGCATCCGCTTGGCGGTTTTCGGCTTTTGATACATGAAATACGAAAGACTCTCAGTCGAGGCATAGGTCAGCCATTCGTCAATCGTCAGCCCGTTGCCTTTGGATTTCGAGATTTTCTGGCCCTGATCATCCAGGAACAGTTCATAGCTGAAATGGTTCGGTTTGCGCCCACCCAAGACCTCGCAGATACCGTCATAGATCGGGGTGTTGGTCGAATGGTCCTTGCCATACATCTCGAAATCCACATCAAGCGCCGCCCAACGTGCGCCAAAATCGGGCTTCCATTGCAGTTTCACCTGGCCCCCAGTGACCGGAAGCGTCCATTCGCGGCCGGTTTCATCATCAAAAGTGATGGTGTGGTTGACCGGATCGACATTTTTCATCGGCACATACAGAACCCGCCCGGTTTCGGGATGGATCGGCAGGAAACAAGAATAGGTCTGCTGGCGTTCATCGCGCAGCGAGGCGAGCATGATCTTCATGATCGCATCATAGCGTTCGGTGGCCAGTTTCAACGTGTCATCAAAACGGCCCGAGGCATAGAATTCGGTGGCAGAAATGAATTCATATTCAAAGCCGAAAGTGTCAAGGAACCGGCGCAGCATGGCGTTGTTGTGGTGGCCAAAGCTTTCATATTCGCCGTAAGGATCGGGCACCGAGGTCAGCGGTTTTTGCATGTGCTGGCGCAGCATATCCTGCTGCGGCACGTTCTCGGGCACCTTGCGCATCCCGTCGACATCATCGGAAAAACAGATCAGGCGGGTCGGGATATCGGACAGCACCTCAAAGGCGCGGCGGATCATCGTGGTGCGGGCCACCTCGCCAAAGGTGCCGATATGGGGCAGACCCGAGGGGCCATAGCCGGTTTCAAACAGCACATAGCCCTTCTCAGGTGCCTTTTTCTCATAGCGTTTCAGCAGCGCGCGCGCCTCTTCAAAGGGCCAGGCCTTCGATTTCATTCCCGCGTCGCGCAATGCTGTCATCGCCGTTTCCTCTTGCTTGCGGGAACCCAATGCTGCCGCAGCCCTCTTCCTCTATTGCCGTGGCGCGCATAGGTCAATATTCTGCACTGCAACAACAGGAGAAGCCCCGTGTCAGATATTCCAGCTTCGCTTTCGCCGCAGGATGCGCTTGTCGCCGTGATGATCGCGGTTTCCTTTGCCGATGAGCAGATGCGCACCTCGGAGTTGGTGGCGATTCAGCGCACGGTCAATCATATGCCGGTGTTTGCCGATTATGACAGCGACCGGATCCGAGTGGTGGCGCAGACAGTTTTCGATCTTTTCGAGGAAGAGGACGGGCTGGAGGCGCTGTTCGGTCTGATCCGGGATGGCTTGCCCGAACGTCTGAATGAAACCGCCTATGCGCTGGCCTGTGATGTTGCCGCCGCTGATGGCAAGCTGCGCCAGATCGAGTTGGCGATGCTGGAAGAGGTGCGCGAAGAGCTGAACATCGACCGGCTGCACGCCGCCGCCATCGAATGGGGCGCAAGGACACGGCATTTGCGGCCTTGATCAGGCTTTGGCGGGCAGGGTGATCAGGCTTTGCGCCAGCACCTCGCCCTGGGCATCCACGGTAAAGCGCAGACGCTTGGTCTTGTAGAGGAAGGTCACGCGAAAGCGGCCGGTGTCGGCATCGCGCCCTTCTTCAAAGCGGTGGGTGATCTCGCCTGCGGCCATAAGGGCGGGAACCTCGGCGGGTGGCAGGTGCAAAAGGGGTCCAAGGTCTTGCGCCTCGATCACAAAGCCGCCGCCGGGTTGGGGGGTCAGTTTCATCGCGCCACCTTAAGGCCCGCTTCAGTGATCACTGCCGACATCGGGATGTCATGGGGTTGCGGGTAGATGGTGGGGATTGCGCCCGCATCGACACACAGGCCGATCACATGCAGGTTGTGGGCCGCGAGGGCGGCCAAAGTGCGGTCGAAATAACCGCCGCCATAGCCCAGACGGTAGCCAGCCTTGTCCCAGCCCAGCATCGGCGCAAGCGCCACATGCGGGATCACCTGTTCTGCACTTGCGGGGGGCACCGGAATGTTCCACACGCCGCGCTCCATCGCCATGCCGGGAGTCCAGATGCGAAACACCAGGGGGGCTTTTTGCACTTCGACTATCGGCAGGGCAATGCGCCAGCCCATGCCGTGCAGTTTGGTCAGCCAAAAGCGCAGATCGGGTTCGGATTTGATCGGCCAATAGCCTGAGATGATGGGATGATCCGGCAAGGTCAGTGTGGCGAGATGGGCGTCGAGATGGTTCGCCATGGCTGCCGCGATGGCTTGGCGGGTGTCAATCGGCAGGGCGGCGCGGGCGTCGCGCAGCCGGGCGCGCTCGGCCTTGCGCCAGCGCGCCACGTCACGTGCCTGATCCGCATCTACCGCGAGCGGGTCGAAATACTGCGGGTCGATCTCATGCGCGAGACACGGCGGCGAGGCAAAGCCGCGCGGGGGATCGTTTGGGTCTTGGGACATGGCTTTTCCTTTCGGCAAGCTGCCAGGATGGGGGCAGTCTGCACCTATCGCCCGAAACGCGGGTGTATTTTCGCGACCACTTTACCGCCAAATCGGCCATCACGCCTTGGCGCGCGGTATGGCGCGTTTTTGCGCTGGGCGCGTAAAGGCAAGCATCGGGGCATAGATCACCGCAAAGCCGCCAAAGGCCAAAATCCAGGCGGTGCCCGCCAGATGCAGCGGCCACATCTCGCCGGGCAGGGCGCCGGAAAGAAACCGCGCCAGCACGGCCACGATCAGCGCAATATAGAGTGCCGCAATCGGTTTGGTGGCGTGCAGCGGCCTGCCCGAATGGCCAAGGCTGGCGCGGGTCATCACCGCCAGCGTCATCAGCCCGACAGCACCAGCCATCCAGAGATGTTGCGACGCTGCCGCCATTCCGGGCCAGAGATAACCGCCGGCAATCGCTAAGAATCCAATCGGCACAAAGGCATAGCCCATATGCAGCACCCAGACCAAAGCCTCGCCACCACAAAGCCAACCCTTCCAGCGCGACAGCCGCCACAGATGCGCCGCCCCGGCCAAAGCGGTGGCCAGCGCCGTTACCGCCTCATGCGGCCAGAGCGCCCACAAGATCAGCGTAAAGCCAGAGACAAACAGCACCAGCCGGTCGCCCTTGCCCATCGGGGCAGGCAGGCGGGTTTCGCGCCGCTGCACCAGCCAGTTGCGGGTGAAACTGGGCACAATCCGCCCGCCGATCACCGAAATCAGCATCACCGCCGCCGCCAGTCCAAAACGCAAACCTGCGCCCTGCGCCGGATAGCCGCCCCGCGCCGCATCAATGTGAAAGCCCAGATTGGCCAGCGTCCATAGCGCCACAAGGCCCAGCACGATCAGATTTTTCCAATTCTTGCCGGACAGAATCTCGCGCGCCAGCAGCGCGAGCAGGGCCAGCGGAAAGGCCAGATCCAACCCCGCAGCCAACGGCCAGGGCATCCATCCAGAAATCGCAATCGCGATCCGCCCGATCAGCCATAGCCCTACCAGCAAGGCCAAGGGCTTGCCCACCACCGGCAGGCGACCGGTCCAGTTGGGCACGGCGGTCAGCAGAAATCCGGCCATAACCGCCCCCAGATAGCCAAACAGAAATTCATGCGCGTGCCAGGACACCGCATCAAAGGCCGTTGGCAGCGGATCGCGCCCGCTGAGCATCACGATCCAGATCGCCATCGCCAACGCTGCCCAAATCGCGCCCAGCAGAAAGAACGGCCGGAACCCGAAACTGAACAAGGCAGGCCCGTTCCACGCGCGCATCTGTTCGGTGGTACTGGTCATATTCTGGTCTCCATCGGGTTGCAAAGCCGGGCCAGACAGGTCTCGGCCTCGGTCGTAATCTGGTGCAGCCGCGCGGCGGCGGTTGGGATAGTGTTGATCGAGCCAAGGCCCTGGCCTGCATAAAGCGCCATAGCCTCAAGATCGCCAGTGGTGGTGCGCAGAGGGGAGTCGGTGGAAAATCGCAGGCGCGGCGCGCCGTCTTCATGGGCGATCACCTCACGCGGCAAGGCATCGGGATCATGGCCCAGCAGGGCAAATCCCAGAGCAGAGGTCACCGAATTTCCGATCACCCGCACAGCGGCCTGTGCGGGCCAGTTCAGTACGAAAATATCGGTCAGCACGGTGGCGTCGCCGCCCGCCTCGACTATGCGCTGCTTGTGGTACTCATGGGCAAAGGATTCCTTGGTGGCCAAAAAGGCGGTGCCGAATTGTGCGCCCTGCGCCCCCATCGTCAGTGCCGCCGCCAGACCCGCCCCGCCGGAAAATCCACCGGTGGCAACCACTGGCAAAGCCGTTCTCGGCAACACCTCCTCAAGCAAGGCAAAGCAGCCTTGCCGCCCATGCACATGGCCACCTGCCTCGATGCCTTGGGTGATCAGCACATCAACGCCAGCCGATTCGGCGTCACTGGCGGCACGCAGGCTGCCGACCTGATGCAGCACGGTGCCGCCCGCGGCTTTGATCCGCGCCACCACCTTGGGCATGACGTCCCAGAAGAAACTGAAATCCGTGACCCCCAGATCAAGACAGCGCCCGATCTGGCGATCCAGCAATCCGGGTTCGGTCGCTGCCGGGATCAGATTGACAGCAAAGCGGCGTTTGGTCGCCGCTTGCAAGGCAAGCACTTCACGCTCGATCAGATCGGGGTCTTCTCGCACCATGCCCAGAATGGCATAACCGCCGGCGTTCGCCACCGCCGCCGCCAGTTCCCAACGAGACACCCCGCCCATCCCGGCCAAAAGCACCGGCACATCGCAGCCAAGCAGATCACACAATGGGCGGTGCAGGGTCATGGTCTGTCCTTATCAGACTGTCAGGCGGGGGCGTCAAACCAAATCAATGTGCGTTCCCGCAGCCGCAACCGCAACCCTGTGCTGCGGTGTCGAATTTGGCAAAGAGCACGTCATTCTCAAGAGCCAGATGGGCGCGCAAATCGGTCACAAATTCGCCCAATCCGTCATAAAGTGCCGTCCAACTGCGGCAAGCCCCGGCGGGAAGCGTCAGACCATTGGTCAGGTCCATGATCCGGTCAAGCTCGGCGCTGTGATCGTCATGGTCGGCGCGCATCACTGCAATCGGAGCGGCAAGGTCGGGCCCGCGACCACCGCGGATGGCGGGAAACAGAACCAGTTCCTCCTTCTTCATGTGCACTTCCAACTCGCCAATCATCTGCTGCAACAGATCCGCCAACCCGGCGGGCACGCCTTGGGCCGCGACATGCACCCGTTCTACCTTGGCCGACAAGGCGGCGAGATCAGGCAATTGCTGGCGGTGGCGCGCGTGATAGCGGGTTTCGATATAATGGGTCAGAGCGGCGGCGTCTTGCGGCGGGCTGTCAATCGCTGCGGAGTTGGGCATCATCTTTCCTTTGGTTTGATTTTTCTGCGGTATGGGTCGCGATGGCCATCTGAAAGGCGCGGGCAATGCGCTCGGCGCGTTCGACAAGATGGGCGGCACCTGTAGTGGGGCATGTTTCCGCTGCCGTCTCGCGAAACAGCGCCAGCCAGCGGGCGAAATGCACCGCCCCGATCGGCATATCAAGGTGAGGGATCACCGGCGCTCCGTGATAACGACCGGTCATCAAGG
>JAGPBG010000407.1 GCA_018063485.1 Cypionkella sp. | reverse complement strand
GCCCGCCTCCATCTATGAACCCATCATCTAAGGCCATATCATGACGATCAGTGCCGCCCCCCTTATCTATATCCTGATCTTCGTGGCCGTGGTCATGCTGGTCGAGGGCCTGTATCTCACGGTTTTTGGCAAATCCATCAGCCTCAATTCCCGCATGAGCCGCCGTCTGGCGCTGCTGGAAAAGAACCACAACCGCGAAGAAGTGCTGGAACAACTCCGCAAGGAAATGTCGCAGCATATGAATTCACGCGGAATTCCGCTTTATTCGATTCTGGCCACCAAGGCGCAGAAAGCCAATATCGCGTTTAGTCCGGCACAGCTTATCGGGATCATGGCCGGTCTGGCGGTGTTTTCCTATCTGGCCCTGACCATTGGCACCCAGGCCGCTGCCGCAATTCGTATCATTGTGGCAGCTGGAATGGGGGTGGGTGGCGTCTATTTCTGGGTCAATGGCAAGGCCAAAAAGCGTATGGCCCTGATGGAAGAGCAGCTTCCCGATGCTGTGGAATTGATGGTGCGCAGCCTGCGCGTTGGCCATCCGTTTGCCTCGGCCATCGGCATCGTGTCCAAGGAAGTTCCTGATCCTTTGGGAACCGAATTTGGCCTGATTGCGGATGAAGCCGCCTATGGCCGCGATGTTGCCGAAAGCCTGAAGGCCTTTGCCGAACGCATGGACAATCAGGATTTGCGCTTTCTGGCTGTGGCTGTCACCATTCAGCAAACCTCGGGCGGCAACCTGGCCGAGATCCTTGAGGGCCTGGCCAAGGTGATCCGCGCCCGCTTCAAACTGTTCCGCCGCGTCAAGGCGATCACGGCCGAGGCGAAATGGTCGGGCATGTTTCTGTCAGCCTTCCCGATTGGCGCGCTGGTCATGATCAACGTCGTCAAGCCTGACTATTTCGACAAGGTGAAGGATACTCCTACGTTCATCCCCGCCTGTCTGGTCGTTGCGGCTTTCCTTATCATCAACGTGATCTTCATGAAGATCATGGTCAACATCAAGGTCTGAGGTCGCCATGCAATCCCTGAACCCGCTCCTACAGATGATCACGGATCGCCTTGGCCCGATGGGTCCGGTGCTGCTGCTGGGTGGCCTTGGTCTGGTTCTGGTGGCTATTGCCATGCCGATCATGATGCAGAAAAAACCCGATCAGTTCGCCAAACTCAAAGTTCAGCGTCTGAATGCCGGCAACGCCAATCTCAAACCTGGCACCGAACTGCGCCGGTCGGAAAAGGCCGACAAACTGGAAAAGTTCTCAGGCTTCCTTGAGCCTCAGGATGCCGAAACCATGACGGCCTCGCGGCTGAAAATGCTGCGGGCTGGCTATCGGGCGCAAAACGCCGTGCGGTTGTTCCACTTTGCGCAACTTGCCTTCGGGATCGGGTTTTTGGTCATTGGGGTGATCTATGCGATGATCACCTCGGCCCAAGGCGAAGTCTCGACCCAGTTCATGATCATCTCCACCCTGGGACCGGGGGCTGCGGGCTACTACCTGCCGATCTATTGGGTTAACAGCCGGTTGCAAAAACGCCGCGACGAGATCGTTTCAGGTTTTCCTGATGCTCTTGATCTGATGCTTGTCTGCGTTGAAGCTGGTCAATCGCTCGATCAATCCATCAACCGTGTCGCCAAGGAAAGCCGCGCCGGCTACCCAGCCTTGGCCGATGAATTCGAGATGGTGTCGCAAGAGGTCAAGGCCGGCAAAGAGCGCGTGATGGTTCTCAAGGACATGTCCGAGCGCGTGGGCATCCCCGATGTGTCATCTTTCGTCACCACTCTGGTGCAATCGGCCACTTTCGGCACCTCGATGTCGGACTCTTTGCGCGTCTATTCTGCCGAAATGCGCGACAAACGCATCTTGCGCGCCGAAGAGAAGGCAAACACCTTGCCGACCAAGCTGACCCTTGGCACAATGTTGTTCACATTGCCGCCGCTGCTGATCATCCTGATCGGGCCTTCGGTGCATGGCATTGCCGCAACCCTGTCGATGGGTCAGTAAAGGCATAGACGTTGAGACGACTTCCGGCCTTGGCCGTTCTGATCTGCACTGCCTTGGCCGCCTGTTCCTCGGGCGGCCTTGGCACGGCCAGGGAAGACCGGGCCAACAACATCGCACCGGGGGCCGACAGCAGCAAGAACGGCGTAGACGGCCTGTTGGTGGGGCACCGTCTGATGGAAGCCGGCGAATACGATCTGGCGCTCAAGGCCTATCTGCGCGCCGCAGGCGAACAGGGCATCAATGTCGATGTGCTGTCCGCACTGGGCTCGGTCAATCTCAAACTCGGGCGGCTTGGTCAGGCCGAACAGCTTTTACGACAGGCGCTGAAAGAAGATCCCACCTTTGTCCCCGCCCTTAACAACCTTGGCTGTGTGCTGATGGAAGAGGGCAAATTGGGCGAGGCGCGGGTGGTGTTCCAGCAGGCTTTCGCGCTGGACAGTGGCCAATCGGACTCGATCCGCGAAAATCTGCAACTGGCTATCGCGAAAACCGAAAAAAGCACTTACGATGACACCAGACCTGTCAAACCGGCCTTCGCTTTGGTGCGGCGCGGCAATGGCGAATATGTGCTGTTGTCTCAGCTCTGAAGCGGCGGGCGGGTGTGGGCGAACCGAGCAGTAAAAAAGGACGCAAAATGCGCCACCCCGTCTTTCTGATCCTGTGCCTGTGCGGCACAGTCGTTCTTTCGGCCTGTCAGCATGGCCAATCCGATGCGCAGGTCAAACGCGCGATCAAAGACGTCAATGTCATCGACGAATCCAATCTCAATGACATCATGCTGACGGTGGGCGACCCCGAAGAGGCGGTGACCTATTTCAAGAACACTGCCGCCGCCAATCCGGACCGTATTGAGCTTAAACGCTCTTTGGCGAAATCACTGGTGCGCGCCAAT
>JAGPBG010000405.1 GCA_018063485.1 Cypionkella sp. | reverse complement strand
GTGCTGCATCCTGCGGCGGTGGCCTTTGCGGCGTTTGTGGTGTTTCAGGTGGAACGCTATGCGGCGGGGGTGATGGTCGCTGCGGCCTCGCTTCCGGTGGCGGGGAATGTGTATATTCTGGCGCAGCATTTCGGGGTGGCACCGCAGCGGGTGTCCACCGCAATCCTGATTTCCACGGCGGTTTCCGTGCTGACGGTGACGGTGGTGATTGCTTTTGTGACGTGAAGGAGATGGCGATGAAAACGGTATCGGAAAACAGGGCCTTTGGCGGTGTGCAAGGGGTTTACAGCCATATGAGCCAGGCCACCGGCGGCGAGATGACTTTTGGTCTGTTCCTGCCCGAAGAGGCAGAGCAAGGCGCGGTTCCGGTGATCTGGTATCTGTCGGGCCTGACCTGCACGCATGAGAATGCCATGGTGAAAGCGGGTGCGCAGCGCTGGGCGGCGGAGATGGGCGTGGGATTGGTGTTTCCCGATACCAGTCCGCGCGGTGAAGGCGTGGCCAATGATCCGGCCTATGATCTGGGCCAGGGGGCAGGGTTCTATGTGAACGCAACCGAGGCACCCTGGGCCCCCCATTTCAAGATGTGGGATTATGTGACCGAGGAATTGCCGCGTCTGTTGTTTGGGACGATGCCGCTGGCGGAAGAGGCGCAATCCATCACCGGCCATTCGATGGGCGGGCATGGGGCGCTGACCATCGCGATGAGCTTTCCGGGCCGGTTCCGCTCGGTTTCCGCCTTTGCGCCGATCTGCAATCCGGTGGCAAGTGATTGGGGCCGCAAGCAATTCACCGCCTATCTGGGCAAAGACGAGGCGACATGGGCCCCGCATGATGCGACCTTGTTGATGAGAAAGCGCGGGTTCGACGGGCCGATCCTGATTGATCAGGGGACGGCGGATCAATTCCTTGATCTGTTGAAACCCGAGGCGCTTTCGGCGGCTATTGCCGAGCGGCGGCAGGGAGGAACGTTCCGAATGCAGAAGGGCTATGACCACAGCTATTTCTTTGTTTCAACCTTTATGGAAGATCACATCGCCTTCCATGCGGCAGCTTTGGGGGCATGAGAGCAAAGAATGCGGGCAGCTATACTGAGTATGATGCTGGTGTTTGGTCTGGGGCAGGCCGGACTGGCCGGGCCAATCGAGAACCGGGTGTTAAGCCTGATCAATGCACAACGGGCGGCGGCGGGTTGTCCGGCCCTGGTGCTTAGCCCGGCGTTGCAGCAGGCGGCGCAAAGCTATGCCAGTGCGATGGCGACGCAGGATTTCTTTGGCCATCGCGCGCCGAATGGGGCCGGTGTTTCGCAGCGGGCCTGGGCCGTGGGCTATCGCTTTCACAAACTGGCGGAAAATATTGCCGCCGGGCAAAAAACCCCGGAATCGGTGGTCAAGACCTGGATGAACAGCCCCGGGCATCGCAAGAATATCCTGACCTGCGGTTTGCAGGAAACCGGGATTGGTGTGGTCTATCAGCCCGATGATGCGCCTTTGCGCGGACAAAGCGGCCCATTGCGCTATTACTGGGTGCAGATGTTCGGGACGCAATAGCGATTGGCCAGCGTGATCTACATCGATGCCGATGCCTGCCCGGTAAAGGCCGAAGCCGAGCGGGTGGCGGTGCGGCATGGGCTGCGCATGGTGCTGGTGTCCAATGGCGGCATCAGGCCTTCGGCCAATCCTCTGGTGGAAAGCGTGTTTGTGGGCGCGGGCGCGGACGAGGCCGACAAGTGGATCGCGGCGGCCTGCGGTGCGGGTGATGTGGTGGTGACGGGGGATATTCCGCTGGCGGCGCGCTGTATCGAGGCCGGAGCGCTGGTGCTGCGCCACAATGGCGAGGAGTTGTCGCGCGCCAATATCGGCAATGTGCTGGCAACGCGCGATCTGATGGCGGATCTGCGCGCGGCCGATCCGTTCCGACAGGGCGGTGGGCGGCCGTTTTCCAAGACCGACCGCTCACGCTTTCTTGAGGCACTGGAGCGGCTTGTGCGCCAAGCGAAGCAGTAATGTCGCAGGCGGGATAGAAATGCGCCGTTTACAGGTTTGAATGGGCGAATGGCACAGATTTCCATAGATGTCGGCGAAGGAGCAATCAAAACCCCCATAAAGGGTATTCTCTTTGCTCTGGGTGGCGCCATGGTGCTGTCGGTCAACGATCTGTCGATCAAGTTCCTGTCGGGGTCTTATCCCTTGCATGAGGTGATCTTGTTGCGCGCGATCGTTGGCATGGCAATCGTGTTGATCGTGATGGGCCTGTCGCCGCGTGGCTTTGTTCAGATAAAAACCCAGCGTTGGCGCGAGCATCTGTTTCGGGTTTCTGTGGTGATGGTGTCCAATGTCACCTATTTTCTGGGGCTGGCGGCGATGCCATTGGCCGATGCGGTGGCGACGGCTTTTGTAGCGCCGCTGCTCCTGACAATGATGTCGGCACTGATTTTGGGTGAATATGTCGGGCCAAAACGCTGGGCTGCGGTGGCGGTGGGGATGTTGGGCGTGGTGGTGATGGTGCGGCCGGGCGAAGGGGTGATCCATCCGGCGGCGATTCTGGTGCTGATTTCCGCGGTTTGCTATGCCACCAGCCAGTTGATGACGCGGCGGATGCGCGAGACGGAATCGGCGGTGACCTTCAACTTTTATGTGCAATGCGGGTTTGTGGTGGTGAGCATCGCGATGGGGCTGACGGTGGGCGACGGGCATATGGCCGGCTCCGCCTCGGCCTCGCTTGAGTTTCTGTTCCGGCCTTGGGTGGTCCCGGCGCCGGCCGATTGGTGGGCCTTTATCGCGACCGGGATCGCGGTGGGCGTTGGGGGGCTTTTGATGTCGCAGGCTTATCGCACCACGCCCGCCGCACTGGTTGCGCCGTTTGAATATACCGGGATGCCGATGGCGATATTCTGGGG
>JAGPBG010000406.1 GCA_018063485.1 Cypionkella sp. | reverse complement strand
ATTTCGGCCACTGTGGCGCGGATCGGGTGGCCTTGTTCGGCAAACAGGTCCCAGAACGTAACCGGAAAACTGCGGTATTTCAGCTCCAGACCGATGGTGGCTGCGCGTTTCATGAAGGCATCGTGCAGTTTCTGATCGGAACTGCCCGCCGCCGCCAACCCGGAAAGATCGCCCTTCACATCCGCCATGAACACCGGCACGCCTTCGGCCGAAAAGCCTTCGGCCAGGATTTGCAGGGTGACGGTCTTTCCGGTTCCCGTCGCCCCTGCAATCAGGCCATGACGGTTGCCATATTTCAGCAGCAGGGTTTGCGGCACACTGTAACCATCACCACCGCCACCGACAAAAATCGTTTCACCCATCGCCGCACCCATCCCTATTCCTCACCGCGGGCCGGTTCATACGGCCCACCTGCCCAAAATACATTTTTAACCTTCTCATGCCAGTGTTGTTCGTACCGTGGAGCTTTGGTGTCTACGCGGTTACTTCCTCCCTGCATGACTGCCGCACCGCGTACCGGTGCGGTTTTTTTTTGAGCTCAGCCCACTGCTTCAACATGGAAAATCCGTTGACGCGCAAAAAATTCCGTCATAGCGTTCAGGCAATGTTGTCGGCCAGTCCGGCAGGGAGAATAAAGACCATATGGAAAAGGGGCCGGGAAATCGGCCCCTTTTTCGTTTGCGGCCTGAGGCTTCGGTCGGCGATAACTTGCCATCATGGCTTTGATGCCGATGTTTTTCCCCACTGACTTGGTTGAGCAGCCATGTTATGGCAATCATGAAACAATCATGGAAGAGACAGAGATGTCGAACATACCCCGGATCCGCAATATGATGCTGTCAATGGCTCTGGCCTTGGGGAGCATGGCAGCCCATTCAACCGCATGGGCGCAAGATGCCACCCCTCCGGCGGATCCGGCGCCGATCGCCGATGCCGCAAGTGACGCCAACCTGTCGATGGGAGCCGATGCAGCGCCAGCAGATGGCGTTGGATCTTCCTATGTGGCCGCGAATTTCGAGCAATGGGAGCAGCGCTGCATCAAGACCGAGGATGGTGCCGATCCTTGCCAGCTTTACCAATTGCTGAAGGACGCCCAAGGCAATTCCGTTGCGGAATACAGCATGTTCCCGCTGAAGGATTCGGGGAAGGCCGTTGCCGGCGCCACTATTGTCGTGCCGCTTGAAACCCTGCTGACCGACAACCTGACCCTAGCCATTGATACCGGCAAGGCCAAGATCTATCCCTATTCGTTCTGCACCAAAGTCGGCTGCGTGGCGCGTGTTGGCTTCACCGCCGAAGAACTGGCGCAGTTCAGGAAGGGGGCGAATGCGATCCTGACCATCGTTCCGGTGGTTGCCCCGACCGAGAAAGTCACCTTGCCCCTGTCGCTGAAGGGTTTCACCGCCGGATTTGATGCGGTTACGGCGACGATGCCAAAGCCGGCCGCTCCGTAAATCAGGCTGAGCAGTTCGATGAAATGAGAGAGGCATGCCTGACATCAGGCGTGCCTTTTTCATATCTTGCGCAGAGCAATCACCGCATTCATGCCGCCAAAGGCGAAGGCGTTGGACAGAACCACATCAACCTTCGCCTGCCGTGCGAAATTCGGCACAACGTCAAGGTCACACTCGGGGTCGGGCACCTGATAGCCAATGGTCGGGGCAATCACACCCTGATTCAAAGCCAGCAAACACGCCAGCAGTTCAACCGCCCCTGCCCCGCCAATAAGATGCCCGTGCATCGACTTGGTGGAGGATATCATCAGCCGATGCGCAAATGGCCCGAACACCTCCGACACAGCCGCACATTCGGTTTTGTCATTGGCGGCGGTCCCGGTGCCATGCGCATTGATATATCCCACATCTTCGGGGTTCAGGCCGCCATCTCGAAGCGCGCCAGCGATTGCCCGCGCGGCCCCTTGCCGGGATGGCATCACGATATCGCTGGCATCAGAAGTCATTGAAAACCCGATCACTTCGGCAAGAATCTCGGCCCCACGCAACCGGGCGTGTTCGAATTCCTCAAAAACAAAGACCCCGGCCCCTTCGCCTTGCACCATACCGCTGCGATCAAGGCTGAACGGGCGGCAGGCGTCTCGTGACATCACCCGCAGCCCTTCCCAGGCCTTGATGCCGCCAAAACAAAGCATGGATTCCGATCCGCCGGTCAGGATCACTTTTGCGCTGCCGCCGCGCAACATCTGCATCGCCAAACCCATCGCATGGTTGGAACTCGCACAGGCGGTTGCCACGGTGAAGCCCGGCCCTTTCAGACCAAACGCCATCGAGACATGGCTGGCGGCCGCATTGCTCATCAGCTTTGGCACCACAAAGGGATGAACCCGGTTCTTGCCGTCCTGATAGACAGACCGATAGCTGTCATTCCAGGTGTTAATCCCGCCTGCCGCTGTTCCCAAAATGACCCCGGCCTCTTCACCAAGCAGGCCGTCAAAGTTCAGCCCCGATTGAGCAACCGCCTGATGCGCGGCGACCAGGGCAAATTGGGTGAAACGATCATAGAGCGCGAGTTTTGGGCGGGTGAACAGTTTATCAGGAAACCACTCTTGCACCTGCGCGCCGATTTGAATCTCCAGCCGGTCTTTGTCGGCCACCTCAAGCGGTCCGATGCCACAGCGGCCATCGGCAAAGGCGGCATAGGTTCCGGCAACATCATGGGCCAGGGGATTGACGGTTCCGGCCCCGGTAATCACAACCCGCTTCACCGATTGGCCTTTGCGACCAGAGCCTTGACCTCCGCAATGATTGATCCCACCGTTGAGATGTCAAACTGGCTTTGCTGGGGCTGATTTGAGTTGAACGGCACCGAAATATCGAACGCCTCTTCAATTGCAAAGATGGATTCGACCAATCCAAGACTGTCGATGCCAAGGCTTGCCAAA
>JAGPBG010000049.1 GCA_018063485.1 Cypionkella sp. | reverse complement strand
GTGGCCGCGCCCACCGCCAGCCTGCATTTTGATGAGAGCCTGCTGAAAACCCTTGCAGATATGGGCGTAAGCTTTACCGAAGTCACCCTGCATGTCGGTGCCGGCACCTTTCTTCCGGTCAAGGTCGAGGATGTCACCACCCATAAGATGCACGCCGAATGGGGTGAAGTCACACCTGCCGCCGCCGCCGAGATCGCCGCCACCAAAGCCGCCGGTGGCCGCATCATCCCCGTTGGCACCACAGCCCTGCGGCTGATCGAAACCGCTGCAAGGTCGGGTCAGATCGAACCTTTCAGCGGCCCCACTGATATCTTCATCTATCCCGGGTTCAAATTCAACGTCACCGACGGGTTGATGACGAACTTCCACCTTCCGAAATCTACGCTGCTGATGCTGGTATCGGCCCTGATGGGCCAAGAGCGGATCAAAGCCATCTATAGCCACGCCATCCGCCAGAATTACCGCTTCTTTTCATACGGCGACAGTTCTCTCTTGATCCCCTGACGCATTCCTGACCAATGGCGTCGCCGATGGTCAGATCGCATTGTAACGAAGATGATACCAACGCCCAACCCAAACAAGAGGCCCATGCCATGCTGACCGTTCTGCGCAACTCCTGGGCCTTGTTGCTGGGGATCATGCTTTTGATGCTCGGCAATGGTATGCAGGGCACTCTTTTGGGTATCCGCGGTGAAATTGAACATTTCACCACGCTGCAAATGTCCGTCGTTATGTCGTGCTACTTTCTGGGCTTCTTGTTCGGGTCGCGCATGGCCCCCGACATGATCCGTCGCGTGGGCCATGTGCGGGTGTTTGCAGCCCTCGGCTCGATGATCTCGGCAGTGCTGATCATGTATGCCGTGGCGCCAAACTGGATCGCCTGGGCGCTGATGCGGGTGATGATCGGGTTTTCCTTCTCGGGTGTCTATATCACCGCCGAAAGCTGGCTGAACTCGGCCTCTACCAATGAAAACCGTGGTCAGGCGCTGTCGCTTTACCTTATCATGCAGATGGTCGGAATCATTGTGGCGCAAATCTTGCTGAATACCGGTGATCCATCGGGGTTCATCCTGTTTGTCATTCCATCCATTCTGGTATCGCTCGCATTCACTCCGATCCTGCTCTCTGTTGCTCCGGCACCGGCCTTTGCCTCGACAGCACCGCTTTCGTTCCGACGCCTTTACAAGGCATCCCCCCTGGGCTGCGTGGGCATGTTCATCCTCGGCGGCATCTTTTCGGCGCAGTTCGGCATGGCCTCGGTTTGGGGCACCCAGGCAGGGCTTTCGGTCAAGGAAATCTCGATTTTCGTCGCCTTTATCTATGTGGGCGGCTTGGTGCTGCAATATCCCATCGGTTGGCTGTCCGACCGGATGGATCGCCGCCGTCTGGTATTGTGGCTTTCCGTTGCAGGCACCATTGCGCTTGCCATACCGGTGATCTGGAACGCCTTGCCTTTTGCCACGGCGCCCTTTGCGCTCTTGGTGCTGGTTGGTGCATTGGGGGGCGGAATTTCAAACCCGCTTTATTCACTGCTTGTGGCCTATGTAAACGACTATCTGGACAATTCCGATATGGCCGCCGCCTCGGCAGGCTTGATCTTTATCAATGGCCTGGGGGCAATTACCGGCCCGTTGATCACGGGCTGGATCATGGCGCAGATTGGCCCGGACGGGTTCTTTTTGTTCATGTCGGTGCTGTTTGCTGCCTTGGCTGCTTACACCGCCTATCGTATGACACGTCGCCGCCGCACCCCTGATGCACAGGGCACCTTCACCCCGATCAGCCCGACATCTTCGGTGATCTCGATCGAGGCCGCCCTGGAGAAATCCGAAAGCCAGAATCGCAACTAGGAGCCTGTTGCGCGATCCGTTCAAACCTGCCACCTTTGCCCGATCAAAGGGGGCAACATGGCGGATCCTGTTGAGATTCTGGACTATTGGCTGGGCGAGGTCGGCCCAAAGGGCTGGTATGCTGGCGGTGAGTCCCTGGATGCGGATATTCGCAATCGCTTTCTCGATCTGTGGCAGGCTGCCAATGATGACGGGTTGGAGCATTGGATCGGCGGCACGGTTGGAACTTTGGCCTATATTATCCTGTGTGACCAACTTGCGCGCAACATGCACCGCGGCACCGCTTTGGCCTTTGCCACAGATGCCCGCGCCCGCGCCGCTGCCCGCAAGGCCGTGGCCGAAGGCTGGGATATGAATGCGCCGGAACCGGAGCGGCAGTTTTTCTATATGCCTTTCGAACATTCTGAGGATTTGGACGACCAGGACCTTGCCGTTTCCCTTCTGACCGAGCGTTTGGCCTCCAGCCCCGATATGGCCCTGCACGCCCAGGCCCATCGTGAGATGATCAAACGATTTGGCCGCTTTCCGCTGCGCAACGCCGCATTGGATCGGCAAAATACCGACGCTGAGGCGGATTTCATCGCAAACGGCGGTTATGGGGCCTTGGTAAGCGCGTTGCGGACCAGCCATGCAAGAGGCGCATAGTGGCACAGCGCTGCATGAGTTGCTTGAGTTTTGGAAATAGTTTAATGGCAAACTACTTTTTCTGAGGAGGGAAAGATGGCTGCTCAAAATTTTGATGTAATCGTTGTCGGTGCCGGACCGGGGGGCTATGTGGCCGCTATACGGGCCAGCCAGTTGGGTCTGAAGGTGGCCATTGTCGAGCGTGAAAATCTGGGCGGCATCTGCCTGAACTGGGGCTGTATCCCCACCAAGGCCCTGCTGCGCTCGGCCGAGGTGTTCCACCTCATGCACCGCGCCAAGGAGTTCGGCTTGTCCGCCTCGGGTATCAGCTTCGATCTCAATGCCGTCGTGTCGCGTTCGCGCGGTGTTGCCAAACAGCTTTCGGGCGGCATCGGCCATTTGATGAAAAAGAACAAGGTCACCGTGTTCATGGGGGCGGCAACTTTGCCCAAACCGGGCGTCGTGTCAGTGAAAACCGACAAAGGCACCGAAGACCTCACCGCCAAATCCATCATCCTTGCCACGGGGGCCCGCGCGCGCGAACTTGCGGGGCTTGAGGCTGACGGCGATCTGGTCTGGACCTACCGTCACGCCCTGCAACCCAAACGTATGCCGAAAAAACTCCTCGTGATCGGCTCGGGTGCCATCGGTATCGAATTTGCCAGCTTCTTCAATACTCTGGGAGCCGATACTACAGTGGTTGAAGTCATGGACCGCGTGCTTCCGGTGGAAGATGCTGAAATTTCCGCCTTCGCCAAGAAAACTTTCGTCAAGCAAGGCATGAAGATCTTGGAGAAAACCACGGTCAGGAAACTTGATCGCGGCAATGGCAAAGTCACCGCTTACCTTGAAGATGCCAAAGGCACCGCCACGCAGGAGTTTGACACCGTTATTTCCGCCGTGGGTATCGTTGGAAATGTCGAAAACCTTGGCCTTGAAGCCCTTGGCGTGAAGATCGACCGCACCCATGTGGTCACCGATGAATTCTGCCGCACCGGCATTGAGGGCCTTTATGCCATCGGCGACATCGCGGGTGCACCCTGGCTTGCCCATAAGGCCAGCCATGAAGGCGTCATGGTGGCTGAACTGATTGCAGGCAAACATCCCCACCCGATCAAGCCCAATTCCATTGCCGGTTGCACCTATTGCCACCCTCAGGTCGCCTCTGTCGGCCTGACCGAAGCCCGCGCCAAAGAGGCGGGATTCGAGATCAAAGTCGGTCATTTCCCTTTCATCGGCAACGGCAAGGCGATCGCCCTGGGCGAGGCCGAGGGCATGATCAAAACCATTTTTGACGCCAAAACCGGCGAATTGTTGGGCGCGCATATGATCGGTGCCGAAGTGACCGAGCTGATTCAGGGCTATGTCATCGGCCGCACGCTTGAGACCACCGAGGAAGACCTGATGAACACCGTATTCCCGCATCCCACGCTTTCGGAAATGATGCACGAAGCGGTGCTTGACGCTTACGGCCGCGCGCTGCACATGTGAAGGGCTGGGCGCGCCTGGCCCAATCCGCCCTGAATTAGGAAGCCCGATGCGCTCTGCCCTGACCATCTTCGCGCTTTGGGCTGCGGGCCTTGGTGCCGCGGCGCAATTTGGCAAGATCTCGGTTCTTTATGAACAGCTTGGCCTGATCTACCCATCCCATGCCGGGGTGGGTATCGGTGTGATGTTGTCGGTCGTGGGCATCGTCGGGTTGATCTTTGGGATCACCGCTGGCCTTGTCATAGCCCGTATCGGCCCGCGCCGCGCCATCCTTGCGGCCCTTCTCTTGGCAGCCGCAATCAGCGCCGTTCAAAGCCTGTTTCCACCCTATGCCCTGATGCTGCTGACCCGTGTGTTCGAGGGGGCCGCGCATCTGGCCATTGTGATTGTTGGCCCCACCGCCATCGCCACCATCGCGCCCGCCCGCTTTCAGGGTTTTGCAATGACGCTCTGGTCCAGTTTCTTTGGCGTGGCTTTCGCGGCCCTGTTCTACTTCGCGCCGCCGCTTGTCGCCACTTACGGGCCCTCGCTGCTGTTTCAGCTTCACGCCGGATGGATGCTGGCCTGCGCCGCAATCTTGTGGTGCCTGATGCCTGCCGATCTGGTGACCCTGGCCCCAGAACTGCCAAGAAGTGTTCTGCACCAGCATCTTGAGATTTACGCCTCCCCCAGCATCGCCGCCCCTGCAACCGGTTTTGTGTTCTACACGCTGCCGTTCGTCGCCCTGTTGACCCTGCTCCCCGCACAAATACCCGGCCATCATGGCCCCATGGTCGGTGTAGCGATGCCGCTGGTTTCCATCACCTTGTCGCTCACGCTCGGCGTCTTTTTGTTGTCGAGAATGTCAGCTGTTCGGCTGGTGCAATTGGGTTTCGGCATTTCGCTGATCATGGCGGTTCTGCTTTGGGCCGCATGGGGCAACCCGTTCTGGCAGGCGGCCTTTTCAATCGGCCTTGCCGCCACCATGGGCATCCCGCAGGGGGCCAGTTTTGCCACCATCCCGCAACTTAACGCCAGTTCCGCCGACCGGGCCCGTGCTGCCGGGGCTATCGCCCAACTCGGCAATCTGGGCACCACTTCGGGCACGCCGCTGCTGGCGATGATATTGCTGCATGGCGGAGTCAACGGGCTTGTTGCTTTCCTGATCCTGTGCTGTGCGGGTGGTATTTTCAGCCATGCGCTACAAGCCCGCCGCCGCTTTAACGGCTGACATCTCCTCCGGCCGATACCCAATCGCCAAGACCGCCGATATTATGAGCCTCATAGCCCAGTTTTTTCAGCACCTGCGCCGCCATCCCTGACCGCCCCCCCGAGGCGCAATAGACGCAAATCGGTTTGCCCTGCGCAATGCGCGCATCAAAATCGGGACTTTTCGGATCGGCCTTCATCACCATCAGCGACAACGGGATGTGCAAGGCACCCGTGGCCAGCCCCGAGGCCTTGATCTCTGCCGTCTCGCGGACGTCAATCAGGGTAATGTCACTCTTGCGGGCAATAGCGTCCATTGCGGTGAAGCGTGGGGCGGAAGAACGAAACAGGTTCAGCATGGGATGACCTCTGGAATGGCGATAGCGTGTTATATATGCATGTTCTTGAATTTGTAAAGCGGCACAGTTCACCGTGGACGGAGTTTGTAAGGATTAGCCAGTATATTCATGCTTTGTTCACTTTTTCGGGTTGGAAAACCCGCCATTCGCGCCTATCTATGCAGTCGCAAATGGGGTGGGTCATGGCTGAGCAAAAGTTCATCGAAGTGCGCGGTGCGCGCGAACATAACCTCAAGAATGTTGATGTGAATATTCCGCGCGACAAACTGGTGGTGATCACCGGACTTTCCGGCTCGGGAAAATCCTCGCTGGCCTTTGATACGATCTATGCCGAGGGCCAGCGCCGCTATGTCGAAAGCCTTTCGGCCTATGCCCGCCAATTCCTTGATATGATGGGAAAACCTGATGTGGATCACATCTCGGGCCTAAGCCCTGCGATTTCCATCGAACAAAAGACCACCTCAAAGAACCCGCGATCCACTGTGGGCACCGTCACCGAAATTTATGACTATCTGCGTCTGCTGTTCGCCCGAGTCGGCACCCCCTTCAGCCCCGCGACCGGCCTGCCGATCACCGCGATGCAAGTTCAGGATATGGTTGATGCGGTGATGGCGATGCCCGAGGGCAGCCGTGCCTATCTTCTGGCCCCGATCATCCGCGACCGCAAAGGCGAGTATAAAAAGGAATTCATCGACCTGCGCAAACAGGGGTTCCAGCGGGTAAAGGTTAATGGCGAGTTCCATGAGTTGGAAGAACCACCAGTGCTGGATAAGAAATTCCGTCACAATATCGACGTGGTGGTTGATCGGATTGTGGTGCGTGATGGTCTTGAAACCCGACTGGCCGACAGTTTTCGCACCGCTTTGAACCTCGCAGACGGAATCGCCGTCATTGAGACCGCCCCCGCCGAGGGTGACCCCGAGCGCATCACCTACTCGGAGAAATTTGCATGCCCGGTCTCGGGATTCACCATCGCAGAAATCGAGCCGCGCCTGTTCTCTTTCAACGCCCCCTTCGGCGCTTGCCCCGTCTGCGACGGGCTTGGAATGGAGTTGTTCTTCGATGACCGCCTTGTGGTGCCAGACCAGTCTTTAACCCTGTTGGGCGGAGCTATCGCGCCTTGGGCCAAATCCAAAAGCCCCTATTTCACCCAGACCATCGAGGCGATGTCAAAGCACTATGGCTTTGATAAAAAGGCCAAATGGAAAGACCTGCCCGAGAATGTGCGCGAGGTTTTCCTGCGCGGTTCCGGCGCTGAGGAAATCCAGTTCCGCTACGACGAAGGTGGCCGTATCTACCAGGTGTCCCGCGTCTTTGAGGGCGTGGTGCCCAATATGGAACGCCGCTACCGCGAGACCGATTCCAGTTGGAGCCGCGAGGAAATGGAGCGGTTCCAGAACAACCGCCCCTGCGGCACCTGCGGCGGCTACCGCTTGCGCCCCGAGGCGCTGGCCGTGAAAATCGCAGGCCTGCATGTCGGACAGGTAGTCAAGATGTCGATCACCGAGGCGTTTGATTGGATCGCCACGGTTCCAGCCAATCTTACCAACCAGAAAAACGAAATCGCCAAGGCGATCCTGAAGGAAATCCGCGAGCGGCTGGGGTTCCTGGTGAACGTCGGTTTGAATTATCTGACGCTCTCGCGCAACGCTGGCACGCTGTCGGGTGGCGAAAGTCAGCGGATCCGACTTGCAAGCCAGATCGGTTCGGGCCTGACGGGCGTGCTCTATGTGCTGGATGAGCCCTCCATCGGCTTGCATCAGCGCGACAATGATCGGCTGCTTACCACGCTGAAAAACCTGCGTGATGCAGGCAATACCGTGCTTGTGGTCGAACATGACGAAGACGCGATCCGTGAAGCCGATTATGTCTTCGACATGGGGCCTGGCGCGGGTGTTCATGGCGGCATGGTGGTTTCGCACGGCACCCCTGCCGAGGTTGCCAGCGATCCGGTCTCTCTTACGGGCCAGTATCTTTCCGGCGCGCGCGCGATTGCGGTGCCCAAAACCCGACGCAAGGGCAATGGCAAGAAACTGGTCGTGGTGGGGGCGACGGGAAATAATCTGAAAAACGTCACCGCCGAGTTTCCCTTGGGAAAATTCGTTTGCGTGACCGGCGTTTCGGGCGGCGGCAAATCCACGCTCACCATTGAAACCCTGTACAAGACCGCAGCCTCACGGCTCAACGGCGCCCGCGAAACCCCGGCACCTTGCGAGACAATCAGAGGCTTTGAACACCTTGACAAGGTTATCGACATTGATCAACGCGCAATCGGACGCACCCCGCGTTCGAACCCAGCCACCTATACCGGCGCCTTCACTCCGATCCGCGACTGGTTTGCGGGCCTGCCAGAAGCCAAGGCGCGCGGCTACCTGCCGGGGCGGTTCAGTTTTAACGTCAAGGGTGGGCGGTGCGAGGCCTGTCAGGGGGATGGCGTCTTGAAGATCGAAATGAATTTTCTGCCAGATGTCTATGTGACCTGTGAGACGTGCAAAGGCCATCGCTACAATCGAGAAACTTTGGAGATTAAATTCAAGAACAAAAGCATAGCAGACGTTCTTGATATGACATGCGAGGAGGCGCAAGGTTTTTTTCAGGCTGTGCCCAGCATTCGCGAAAAGATGGATGCGCTGTGTCGGGTGGGCTTGGGCTATATCAAGGTTGGCCAACAGGCGACCACGCTTTCGGGTGGCGAGGCGCAGCGGGTCAAGCTGTCGAAAGAGCTTAGCCGCCGCGCCACCGGACGCACCTTGTATATACTGGATGAACCAACCACCGGCCTGCATTTCGAAGATGTGCGCAAGTTATTGGAAGTGCTGCATGAATTGGTTGATCAGGGCAATACTGTGGTGGTGATTGAACACAACCTTGACGTGGTCAAAACCGCCGATTGGGTGATCGACATCGGCCCCGAGGGCGGCGATGGCGGTGGGGAGATTGTGGCTGTCGGTACACCTGAGGATATCGTGAAATCCTCGGCGAGCCATACGGGGATCTATCTGAAAGACCTGATGCATCTGCGGCGAAGCGCAGCGGAGTGACCTGCAACAGGCACGCTCACAAGGGGCATCGAGCCCCTTGTGAGCGTGCTGCCGCGGATAGACGGGTTGGTTTGAGGTCAGGGTTTTCTGGCGATGCCTCCGGCGGGGATATTTTCAGACAGATGAATTGGGGGTTTATTCACCGGTTCATTTTGAAGTACTTTCAATTTTTCCCGAAAGGTTTATGCACAAAAGCCCTGATTGTTCCGATGGGCGATTTCGGGCAGGTTGACCTTGGGTAAGGTGGCCGAGATCACCTCCCTGGCTACCATCATTATGGAAGAGGGACATCCATGCAATTGACCAACCCGTCGCCACGGCTTCATAACGAAGACTTGGCCCCCGCGACCGACCGAAAGTGGGGAGCGTTTTCGATCTTCAACGTCTGGACCTCGGATGTTCACAGTCTGTGGGGCTATTACCTTGCCGCCAGCCTGTTTCTGCTTTGCGGCAATTTCATCAATTTCGTGCTGGCCATCGGTATCGGCTCGATCATCATCTTTGTCCTGATGAGCATGGTGGGCAATGCCGGGGTGCGCACCGGAGTGCCGTTTCCGGTGCTGGCAAGAGCATCCTTTGGAACCTTTGGTGCCAATGCGCCTGCCTTGATCCGCGCGATTGTGGCCTGTTTCTGGTATGGCGCGCAGACCGCGGCCGCTTCGGGTGCCATTGTGGCGCTGCTCATTCGCAGCCCCGGCATGTTGGAGTTTCACCAGACCAGCCATATGCTTGGCCATTCGACGCTTGAGTTGATCTGTTATGTGATTATCTGGGCGCTGCAATTGCTGATCATCCAGCGCGGCATGGAAACCGTTCGCAGGTTTCAGGATTGGGCGGGGCCTGCGGTCTGGATCATGATGCTGCTGTTGGCGATCTATCTGCTGGTGAAAGCCGGCACCTTCTCCTTCGGCTCGGAAATCCCGCAAGATGTGTTGTTGAAAGCCACGGCAGATGCAGGAGTTCCGGGATTGCCGGGATCTTTCGCGGCATTGGCTGCGGTGGCGGCCACCTGGGTGACCTATTTCGCCGCACTTTACCTGAATTTCTGCGATTTCAGCCGCTACGCCACCTCGGAGGCGGCGGTGCGCAAGGGCAATATGTGGGGCCTGCCGATCAACCTGTTGGCGTTCTGTCTTGTGGCGGGGATCACCACCACTGCGGCCTATCAGGTATATGGCGAGGTTCTGCTTTATCCTGATCAGGTGAGTGCCAAGTTCGGCAGTTGGTTTCTGGCTGCCCTTGCTGCGATGACCTTTGCCGTGGCGACGCTTGGCATCAACGTGGTGGCGAATTTCGTCTCACCCGCTTTTGATTTTGCCAATGTCTTTCCGCAGCACATCAGCTTCAAGCGCGGCGGCTATATCGCGGCGGCGATTGCGCTGGTGCTTTACCCATGGGCGCCCTGGGAGACCGGGGCTGCGCAGTTCGTCAACTTTATCGGTTCAACCATGGGGCCGATTTTCGGGATCATGATGGTGGATTACTATCTGATCCGTCGGGGCAAGGTGGACGTGAA
>JAGPBG010000404.1 GCA_018063485.1 Cypionkella sp. | reverse complement strand
AAGGTGCCGCGCCGGGGTCCAGGGCATATCGCCTTCGCGGCGGATCTTGAAGCTGACGCGCAGGTCGCGCACATCCAGAAGCGGGGTCATGGCATATCCTTTAGGGGGACGTTGCAGGCGCGTTTTCTCTGCGGGGCGAATTCGGTAAGGGGGTCAAGCCGGGTCTTGCACTCGGGCAGGCGAATATCGCAGCGCGGCTCGAAGGGGCAACCCTTGGGCGCGCGGGTCATGTTGGGCGGGGAACCGGGGATCGACAGCAGCTCCGATCCCACCTGATCGACGCGCGGAATGGCCCGAAGCAGGCCCCTTGTGTAGGGATGCGAGGGGCTGGCATAAAGCGGATCGACGGGGGATTGCTCCATCACCTGCCCGCCGTACAGCACGATCACATCCTCGCAAAATCCGGCCACGACGCCCAGATCATGGGTGATCAGAATCGTGGCCATCCCCAGATCGCGTTGCAGGTCGGCGAGCAATTGCATGATCTGCGCCTGCACGGTGACATCCAGCGCGGTTGTCGGCTCATCAGCGATCAAGAGATCGGGTTTGCACAACAAGCTCATCGCAATCATCACGCGCTGGCGCATGCCGCCGGAAAACTCATGCGGATAAAGCCGGATGCGGCCGCGTGCATCTGGGATTTTCACCGCATCCAGCATGGTCACACATTCGGCCAAAGCATCGGCTTTCGACATGCCCTTGTGGTGGATCAGGCTTTCGGCCATCTGATCGGCGACGCGCATATAGGGGTTGAGCGCAGTCATCGGATCCTGGAATACCATCGCGATATGGTTCGAGCGCAGGGCGTTGATGACCTTGGCCGGCGCGTTCAGAATCTCGGCGCCGTCAAATTTCACCGAGCCGCGCGCGGTGCCGTTCTTGGCCAGCAATCCCATCAGCGCAAAGGCAAGCTGGCTTTTGCCCGACCCGGATTCGCCCACAATGCCAAGGGTCTGGCCGCGATCCAGATCAAAGCTGACCCCGTTCACGGCATTCACCGTGCCGTCGCCGGTGGCAAAACTGACGCCCAGATTTTTGATGCTTAGCAGGGTCATGTCAGCGGTCCTTGGGATCAAGCGCGTCGCGCAGGCCATCGCCGACAAAGAAGAAGGCGAACATGGTGATGACGAAAAAGACAAGTGGGAACATCAATTGCCAGGTGGTGCCATAGTTCAGGGTGCCCGCGCCCTCAGAGATCAAGCGGCCCAGCGAGGTGAGCGGTTCTTGCACACCAAGGCCAAGGAAAGAGATGAAACTTTCGGTCAGGATCATCTCGGGGATCAAGAGCGTGGCATAGACCGCCACAATCCCCAACAGGTTCGGCACGATATGGCGCAAGATGATGATGAAACCGGGAACCCCGGTTGCCTCGGCGGCCTCGATGAATTCCTTGCCCTTCAGCGTAAGCGTCTGGCCGCGCACAATGCGGGCCATCGACAGCCATGACAGCAAACCGATGCCGACAAACAGCATCGACAGCGATCGCCCGAACATCACCAACAGCAAAATGATCACGAACATGAACGGGATCGCAAGCAATATGTCGACAATCCGCATCATCACCTGATCGGTGCGCCCGCCAACATAGCCCGAGATCGCCCCGTAAAGCGTGCCCACAACCACCGAGATCACCGCGCCGATCACGCCGACAAACAGCGAAATGCGGGTGCCTTGAGCCGTGCGGGCGAACAGGTCACGCCCCAGATCATCAACGCCGAAATAATGGCCATTGGCAAGCGAGGGCTGACCTTGTTGTGCGGCATTGCCCATCAGTGCCCAGTCGATCTCTTCATAGGCCCAATGGGCAAAATACTCGCCAAAGAGCGCGTATATCGTCACGAAAACCAGCATCACCACGCCCGCCACAGCGGCTTTGTTGCGCATGAAACGGATGCGGGCATCGGCCCAGAGCGAGCGGCCTTTGACCTCCTCGAGTGTGGAAAGCCTTGCGGCGAGCGCGGCCATGTCGATTGACGATAGGGTCATGGCTAATACCGGATTTTCGGGTCGATCCATGCATAAAGGATATCGACCAGGAGGTTGAAAGCGATGGTCAGCGCACCAACAAGAATGGTGACCCCCATCATGACGGCGTAATCGCGGTTGAGGGCGGCATCGACGAAACTTTTCCCGATCCCGCCGGTAGAGAAATACATATCCACCACGACAGAGCCGGTGATCATCAAGACAAATGCGGTGCCCAGATAGGAGATCACCGGGATCAGCGCCGGTTTCAGCGCATGGCGCAAGATCACCTTCCACATCGGCAGACCCTTGGCCTTGGCGGTGCGGATGTGGTTCGAGGTCAACACCTCAAGCATCGACGAGCGCGTGATCCGCGAGATTGACGCCATGTAGGACGTGGCCAGCGCGATCACCGGCATCACCACATAGGACCATTTTCCGCCCTCCCAGCCGCCACCGGGCAGCCAGCCCAGCCAGAGCGTGAACACCAGAACAAGGATCGGGGCCATCACGAAATTGGGCAGAACCTGCGCGCCGATGGAAGTGCCGACAGCCAGATAATCAAGCCAGGTGTTGTGAAAGATCGCCGCCAGCACCCCAAGCGATACCCCCACAACCACCGCCACCACAAAGGCGATCGAACCATAGTAGAGCGTGACCGGAAAGCCCTGTGCGATGATCTCATTTACCGTGCGGTCTTTGTAGATGAAGGAGGGGCCGAAATCGAAATGGCCGACGATCCCCCAGACATAGGAAATCATCTGCCGCCACATCGGCTGATCCAGGCCGTATTTGGCGTTCAGATTGGCCAAAACCTGGGGGGGGAGCGCTTTTTCCTGCGTGAACGGCCCACCGGGGGCAGCGTGCATCAACAAAAACGACAGCACAATCAGGATCAGCAAGGTTGGCACGGCAACAGCCAGCCGCTTGAGAATAAAGGGAAGCA
>JAGPBG010000403.1 GCA_018063485.1 Cypionkella sp. | reverse complement strand
GTCCTGCATATTCTAACCGCTGCAACGGCATGGGCAAGAGGCGACATCAAGCAAGAAAACCTGCCGTTCGCGCATTGCGCAAAAACACTCTGCGCAGCTTTAATCGCGGGCAAGACAAACTGGCCACAAGACAGCGCTCATGCGCCAATCAACCGCGCCCGTGCTTTCAGCGCATGCAACCATCCCAAGCCATGCACCGTCGCGCGCGCCGGGCGGTATTCGGCGGCAACAAAGCCCTGATAGCCCATGGCATCCAACTCGGCACAAAGACCGGTCAGATCGAATCCACCGCCGCCCGGCTCATTGCGGGTCGGAAAACCTGCGATTTGAATGTGATTCACGTGATTATTGTGTCGGGCCCAAACGGCAGCAGCATCGCCGTGAATCCGCGCAGCGTGCCACAGGTCGAACTGTATCCCCAATCGCGGGTTGCCCAGATCGTCCAGAATCCGCGCGGCCTGATCGAAATCGTTCAGGAAATAGCCCGGCATGTCATCGGAGTTCAGCGGCTCAAGCGTCAGCACCTGTTCGGGGGCCTGCTCCAGTGCCCATTGCAGATTGGCGGTATAGGTCTGTTCGGCCAAAGGCCCGCGCGCAACCCCTGCCATCACATGCAAGCGTTTCGCACCCAGTTTGGCCGCCAGATCAGCGCCGCGCAAAAAACTGTCCTGAAACCGGGTTTCCTGCCCCGGAACGGCGGCAAATCCCCGATCTCCCAGGCCCCAATCACCCGGCGGGGCATTGATCAACGCCAGCGGCATTCCGGCCAGGGCGGCTACCCAATCCTTGGCGGGATGGTCATAAGGAAACAGGATTTCGGCTGCATCAAAGCCCGCCTGAGCCGCAAGGCGCGGACGTTCAAGCCCGGACACTTCGGTAAAAAGCATCGTCAGATTGGCGGCAAACAGGGGCATCAGGGCAGATCGTCCGTTGGGATAACCGGAAAGAATTGCCCGTCCGACCAAAGGCCAAACCAGCTTGCCCCTTCATGGGGCGCATGTGCGCCAAGGTCAACCAGCCTGTAAAACGACTTGCGGTCGATCAAGGCCCAAAGATTGGCTCGGATCAGGATATAGGGTGAAGGCTCGCCGGTTTCGGGATCGCGTTCCAGCCGGATCGGATGCTCTGGCCCTGCCGTGGCCTCATCATCGGTCTTGGTCACGAAGTGCAATATCTGCGCCTCGCCCTCGCCTTCAACGTCAAAATCAACCGCCAACAGCGGCGCGTCATCGACCGTGATTCCGACCTTTTCCACCGGAGTGACCAGAAAATACTTGTCGCCCTCGCGCTTCAGGATCGACGAAAACAGCTTGACCAGCGGCATCCTGCCGAAAGGCGTGCCCAGATAATACCACGTCCCATCGCGCGCGATCCTGATATCCAGGTCGCCGCAATAGGGCGGATTCCACAGATGAACGGGCGGCGGGCCCTTTTTCGTTGCCGCCTTCACCGAGGCAGCCAGCCCCTCGGCTGACGGATTCACGATCATTTGTGTGGTTTCACCTTTTGCCATTTGTGCATCGGGCCTTACTTGGCTCATATACACCCATATAAACGCTTTGCGAGGAATGTCATGGCCGATCCGACCCAACTTGTTGCAGATATCGAAGCGCTTGGGGCGCGTTTGGGGCTGGCAAAGACATCAATCAATCAGCGCTTCATCGGACAAGACCGCGTTGTCGATCAGGTTCTGGCCTCGATGCTTTGTGGCGGTCATGCGCTTTTGGTGGGTTTGCCGGGCTTGGGCAAGACGCTGCTGGTTGATACCTTGTCCACCGTAATGGGCCTGCACGGCAACCGCATCCAGTTCACGCCCGATCTGATGCCCGCCGATATCCTTGGCTCGGAAGTATTGGAAACCGCGGCCGACGGCAGCCGCGCCTTTCGATTCCTTGAAGGTCCGGTGTTTTGCCAATTGCTGATGGCCGATGAGATCAACCGCGCCAGCCCCCGCACTCAATCGGCGCTGTTGCAGGCGATGCAAGAGCGTGAGGTGACCATTGCCGGTCAACACCGCCCGCTGGGCCGCCCGTTCCATGTGCTGGCCACGCAAAACCCGATCGAACAAGAGGGCACTTATCCCCTGCCCGAGGCGCAGCTTGACCGCTTCTTGTTGCAGGTTGATGTGGAATACCCGACCCGCGCGCATGAGCGCGATATCTTGCTGGCCACCACGGGTGCCACCGAAGGCGCGGCGTATCAGGTGTTTACCGCCGATGAATTGATCGCGGCCCAAGCAATTGTGCGCCGGATGCCGGTTGGCGAGGCGATTGTCGAGGCGATCCTTGATCTGGTGCGCGCCTGCCGCCCCGGCGAGGCCGAGGGCCGTGATCTGACCGGCAGCCTGAACTGGGGCCCCGGCCCGCGCGCGGCACAGGCCTTGATGCTGACGGTTCGGGCGCGTGCCTTGCTTGAAGGCAGGCTTGCGCCTTCGGTGGCAGATGTGGCCGCCATGGCGCGCCCGGTGCTTATTCACCGCATGGCGCTGTCTTTTGCCGCCCGCGCGCGTGGCGAAACCCTTGCCGGGTTGATCGACGGTGTTGTCGCCCGCAGCCTTGGGCTTGAGGCCGCCGCGTGAGCCAAAGCGCCGCCCCCCTGCGCGCCCGCGCCGAGGCATTGGGCCAATCGCTGCCAGCCCTTCTGGCCGAGGCCGAGCATTTGGCGGCAACCCTGATGCTTGGCGAACACGGCCGCCGCCGTGCCGGGCAAGGCGATGAGTTCTGGCAATACCGCCCGGCCCATTCCGGCGATGCCGCCCGCGCTATTGATTGGCGCCGTTCCGCCCGCTCGGATGCGCATTTTGTGCGCGAACGCGAATGGCAGGCGGCGCAATCGGTGACACTCTGGGTTGATGGATCAAAATCGATGGCATTTTCGGGGGCCAGGGACCGCGCCCCGAAATCGGATCGAGCGCGG
>JAGPBG010000402.1 GCA_018063485.1 Cypionkella sp. | reverse complement strand
CGGATCGGGCTGATCGGTGGGCTGTTCTATGGGCTGAACTTCGGATTTGGCGGGATCGCGGCGGCCTTGCTGGGGATGATGGCCGACAGCTATGGCGTTGAGACGGTTTTCCAGATTTGTGCTTTCCTGCCGCTCGCAGGACTGCTGGCATGGTTTCTCCCCAGGCTCGAACACGTCGGCGGAAGCTGAGTTTTACCGCCTGCGCTGCGTTCTGTCGAAGGGTTGCCACAGATGGCCCCCTTTCGGCAGTTTCGCGCAAAGCTGATCTGCCTTGTCCGTTCTGGCGCAACCACCAACGCAACGCCGCTCGCTCGCAGAATCATGCCAAGCCCTTGGCGCCGCGACACCCCCCCTCTTCACCCTAGCCTTCGCACGACTCAGTCGCCGATTTGGGCATATGGCAAAGCGTTGGGTTCCCAACCAAAGGGCGACGGATTACCCCTTCAAGCGTGCCAATCTTGTAACAGCCCAGCAAGCTGACGGCAGTGTGGTGAATTGATCGCCGCTATGCGCTTGAAAGCCCCGCAACTCTGGTGATTTCAAATCATACATTCCGATTGATCTATCAATAGGCTGGTTTTGATTTCTGGAGCGGGTGAAGGGAATCGAACCCTCGTCATTTGGTTGGGAACCAAAAGCTTTGCCATTAAGCTACACCCGCAACGCCCACCTGATTACTGTTTCAGCGCGCAGGCTTCAAGTGCAAACCGCCGCTTCGGCGGAGTCTCACTCATCTTCCATCGCAGCGCCCCGGCCCCACCAGCCGCATCCTGTTCAGTGCCGCAATGGGTTTGAGGCAAAGCTGGCAAGACCCTGATCTCGATACAAGCCGGTTCAGAAAACCGCCCGGAGAACGGTTTACCAGCGCTTGAATGCGCGGCTTCAAGAGCCCGCCCAGAGCGCAATTGCTGGCAACAGCCAAGCCGCCGGGCACCCTGTGCGGGCGGCACTCCCGAACCGAGTTACGGCCATTGCAATGCCGAAACCCAGCCCTGGGGGGGCCGCTCAAGGCGTGCAAGAACCCGGCTTCAGGCCGAATTGGTCAACCGAGTCAGATTTCACCTGCATTCCTGGCCACCCATCTTGCGATTCGCCCGGCCAAAGGCTACGCGAGGCCATGACCCAACATGATCGCCTGCTCATCATCGACTTCGGCTCTCAGGTAACGCAGCTTATTGCGCGCCGCCTGCGTGAGTTGAACGTCTATTGCGAAATCCACCCCTATAACAAGATCGACGAAGCCTTTCTGGCTGCGTTTGCACCCAAGGCGGTGATCTTCTCGGGTGGCCCGGCTTCGGTCTATTGGGAGGGCGCGCCCATGCCCCCCAAGGGCGTGTTCGACCTTGGCGTGCCCATTCTGGGCATCTGCTATGGCCAGCAGGTGATGATGCATGTGTTGGGCGGCCATGTCGAAGGCGGTCATGGCACAGCCGAATTCGGCAAGGCTTTCGTCTCCCCTGCGGCGGCAAAACTGCCGCTTCTGGACGGGTGGTTCACCTCTGGCGACGAGCAGGTCTGGATGAGCCACGGCGATCATGTATCGAAGATCGCTCCGGGATTCACCGTTTACGGCACCTCGCCCAATGCCCCCTTTGCCATCACTGCCGATACCTCGCGCCACTTCTACGCCGTCCAGTTCCACCCCGAGGTGCATCACACCCCCAAGGGTGCAAAACTTTACGAGAATTTCGTGAAACTCGCGGGCTTCAAGGGCGATTGGACCATGGGCGCCTACCGCGCCGAGGCGATTGCCAAGATCCGCGAGCAGGTGGGCGATGCCAAGGTGATCTGCGGCCTTTCGGGCGGCGTTGACTCCAGCGTTGCCGCCGTCCTGATCCACGAAGCCATCGGTGACCAACTCACCTGCGTCTTTGTCGATCACGGGCTGTTGCGGCTGGGCGAGGCTGAACAAGTCGTCACGATGTTTCGCGACCACTACAACATGCCGCTGATCCACGCCGACGAATCCGCCCTGTTTTTGGGCGAACTCGAAGGTATCTCCGACCCTGAAATCAAACGCAAAACCATTGGCCGGCTGTTCATCGACGTGTTCCAGAAACACGCGCATGAGGTGGGCGGTGCCAAATTTCTCGCCCAGGGCACGCTATACCCCGATGTGATTGAATCGGTCAGCTTTTCGGGCGGCCCCTCGGTCACCATCAAATCGCACCACAATGTCGGCGGGTTGCCGGAAAAGATGGGCCTCAAACTCGTCGAACCCCTGCGCGAGCTGTTCAAGGATGAGGTGCGCGCGCTTGGCCGCGAACTCGGCCTTCCCGCCAGCTTCATCGGCCGTCACCCCTTTCCCGGCCCTGGCCTTGCCATTCGCTGCCCCGGTGAAATCACCACCGAAAAGCTGGATATCCTGCGCCGCGCCGATGCGGTATACATCGACCAGATCCGCAAACACGGGCTATACGACGAAATCTGGCAGGCCTTCGCCGCGATCCTGCCGATGAAAACCGTGGGCGTGATGGGTGACGGGCGCACCTATGATTATGCACTGGCGCTGCGTGCGGTGACGAGTGTTGATGGCATGACCGCCGATTACTACCCTTTCACCCATGATTTCCTTGGTGAAACCGCCACGCGTATCATCAACGAGGTGAAGGGTGTCAATCGCGTGTTTTACGATTGCACCTCCAAGCCACCCGGCACGATCGAACTCGAATGATCAGATTGCGCGGTCAGTTGATTTGGGCGAGTTCGAATCCGGCGTGGCCTCGCGTTTTATCGGCCCTGTCGGAGCGGCTATTTTTGGCGGCATTGGCACCATGATCGTGACCGGAGCTTGGGCCGGGATGTTCCCATCCTTGCGGAAAGCTGACCGTCTGGACGGAGCCGATGCGCCGCTCGAGCAAACGATTCAGCCATAAGCGCTCATTGCTGCGACCAGTTGATGCCGCCTGACAGCCCTCC
>JAGPBG010000048.1 GCA_018063485.1 Cypionkella sp. | reverse complement strand
GCGCGATTTTGCTCTGGAATTGGGGGCCGTTCCACATGAGATTTGCGAGACGATGGAACGGGCGGTGAAACGGGCGGCGGAGGAGGCCGAGGCGGGCGAGGTGGTTTTGCTGGCTCCGGCAGCGGCTTCGTTTGATCAGTATCCGAATTTTGAAAAACGAGGCGAGGATTTTGTGGAACGGGTGCAGGCGTTGATCAAATCTTAGGAGCGCAAGGGCTGTTTCAATTATTTCAAAGGCCTGCAAACAATGCTTGGCGAAGGTCAATGTCTGGCATGACTTTTTGAACGCTTTTTGTCAGCAAGCGCATGCCTTCGCGGGTGAAGGCGCAGGGGGGATCGCCTCGGGCGGGGATGTTGGGGCGGGGGTGGCTTTGCAACCTGAGGGCTCGGTGTTGGCGTATTGGGTGTTGGCGCATATTGAATGAGCGCAAACACTCGCCGGGGGGCGACGGACCCGCCTTGGCGATGAGGCGTTGAGCAGACTTCACGAGCTTGCACGGGCAACGCCCGCGCCTTTTTCCTAGCCATCGTGGCGTGAATTGGTTAGTCTGTTTTTCAGATCGGGGTAAACCCCGGCGAAATGGCAGAGCAGACGGCAAACAGGCGGATTTTCCATGACTGAGATGGTCTATGGCTCAATGTCACGGGTGACAGAGCCGGTGCTTCCCCGTTGGTGGCGCACGATCGACAAATGGTCGATGACCTCAATTCTGGTGCTGTTCGGTATCGGGCTTTTATTGGGTCTGGCCGCTTCGGTGCCTTTGGCCGAACGCAACGGGCTGGCGCCGTTCTACTATGTGCAGCGCCAGTTTTTCTTTGGCGGGTTGGCCATGGTGGCGATGGTCGGCTTTTCGATGATGACGCCCGAGATGGTGCGGCGGATCGGGGTTTTGGGCTTTGCGGTGTCCTTGGTGGCGCTGATCCTGTTGCCGATGTTTGGCACCGATTTCGGCAAGGGCGCGGTGCGGTGGTTTTCCTTCGGCTTTGCCTCGGTGCAGCCATCGGAATTCTTGAAACCCGGTTTCATGGTGGTAGCGGCCTGGTTGATGGCGGCGAGCCTTGATTTGAACGGACCACCCGGCAAGTTGTTTTCGTTTTTGCTGGCTGTGGTTGTGGTGGGGTTTCTCGCGATGCAGCCCGATTTTGGCCAAGCCATGCTGGTGCTGTTCGGCTGGGGCGTGATCTATTTTGTAGCTGGCGCGCCGATGCTGTTGATCGTGTCGATCATTGGCGGCACCGGGGCGGCGGGCTTTGTCGCCTATGGCATGTCAGAGCATCTGGCGCGACGGATCAACGGGTTTCTGGCCTCGGATATTGATCCGCGCAGCCAGATTGGCTATGCGACCAATGCCATTCAAGAGGGCGGCTTCTTTGGCGTGGGCATTGGTGCGGGGCAAGTGAAATGGACCTTGCCCGACGCGCATACCGATTTCATCATTGCGGTGGCGGCCGAGGAATACGGGTTGATCCTGGTGCTGGCAATCATCGTGCTTTATGGCACGGTGGTGGTGCGCAGCCTGTTCCGGCTGACGCGTGAGCGCGACCCGTTCACGCGGCTGGCGGGCACCGGTCTGGCCTGCATTTTCGGGGTGCAGGCGATGATCAACATGGGCGTTGCGGTGCGGTTGCTGCCCTCCAAGGGGATGACCTTGCCGTTTGTGTCCTATGGCGGATCGTCGGTTATCGCCGCGGGGATCACGGTGGGGATGCTGCTTGCGCTGACCCGCAGCCGCCCGCAAGGCGAGATCAGCGATATTTTCAAGCGGGGGCGCTGATGCCTTTGCTTTTGATCGCAGCGGGGGGAACCGGGGGGCATATGTTCCCTGCGCAGGCTTTGGCCGAGGCGATGGTGGCAAAGGGTTGGCGGGTAAAGCTGTCAACCGATGCGCGCGGGGCGCGCTATGCGGGCGGGTTTCCAGCCGAGGTGCAACTGGTTCAGGTGGCCTCGGCCACCTTTGCGCGCGGCGGGATTTTGGCGAAACTGGCGGTGCCGTTCCGGATTTTCGGCGGCATGGTCGCGGCGCTGCTGGGCATGGTGGTGGACCGGCCTGCGGTGGTGGTGGGCTTTGGCGGCTATCCGTCAATTCCGGCGCTGTCGGCGGCTTGGGTCTTGCGCTGTCCACGGATGATCCATGAGCAGAACGGGGTTTTAGGCCGGGTGAACAAGCTGTTTGCGCGGCGGGTGGACAAGGTGGCCTGTGGCACCTGGCCCACGGCTTTGCCCGAAGGGGTTGAGGCGGTGCATACCGGCAATCCGGTGCGGGCGGCGGTGTTGGAGCGGGCGGGGGCGGGCTATATCGCGCCGGGCGACTATCCGATGGATTTGCTGGTGATCGGTGGATCGCAGGGTGCGCGCATCCTGTCAGAGATGGTGCCAGCGGCGGTGGCGGCTTTGCCCGACCGGATGCGCGGCTATCTGCGGGTGGCGCATCAGGCGCGGGCCGAGGATCTGGATGCGGTGGTTGCAGCCTATGAGGCTGCGGGGGTGGTGGCTGAAGTCGCGCCGTTCTTCGCTGATATTCCAAGGCGTCTGTCCGAGGCGCAATTGGTGATTTCGCGCTCGGGTGCCTCATCTGTGGCCGATATTTCGGTAATCGGGCGGCCCGCCATTCTGGTGCCCTTTGCGGCGGCGACGGAAGATCATCAATCGGCCAATGCGCGCGGCCTGGTTGAAGGCGAGGCGGCGATTCTGGTGCCGGAAAAGGCGCTTGACGTCATGGGACTGTCTGGGCAGATAGCGGCGGTTCTGGGCCAGCCCGAGGCCGCCGAGCGGATGGCGCGCAATGCATTGGCCCAAGGGCGGCCCGATGCGACGCAGCGGCTGGTGGGTTTGGTTGAGGCTTTGGTGCGTAAGGAATGATACGATGAATGCGACGAAACTGCCGATGGAACTGGGGCCGATTCACTTTGTCGGGATTGGCGGGATTGGCATGTCGGGCATTGCCGAGGTGTTGATAACCCAAGGCTTTCGAGTGCAGGGTTCTGATTCCAAGGCCAGCAAGATCACCGATCGCCTGGTGAAATTGGGCGCGGTGTTCTTTGAGGGCCAGCGGGCCGGGAATATCGGTGAAGCGGCGGTTGTGGTGATTTCTTCGGCGATCAAAAAGGGCAATCCTGAGTTGGAAGAGGCGCGGTTGCGCGGCTTGCCGGTGGTGCGCCGGGCCGAGATGCTGGCAGAGTTGATGCGGTTGCGCTCGAATATCGCCATCGCCGGGACACATGGCAAAACAACCACGACCACGATGGTGGCGACGCTTCTGGACAGGGGCGGCTTTGATCCCACCGTGATCAACGGCGGGGTGATCCATGCTTATGGCTCGAATGCCCGGGCGGGGGCGGGTGAATGGATGGTGGTTGAGGCGGACGAGTCTGACGGTTCGTTCAACCGGCTGCCTGCAACCATCGCCATTGTCACCAACATCGACCCCGAGCATATGGAGCATTGGGGAACTTTCGACAATCTGCGCCGCGGCTTCCTTGATTTCGTGTCGAACATCCCCTTCTACGGTTTGGCAGTTTGCTGCACGGATCATCCCGAAGTGCAGGCGTTGGTGGGCAAGATCACAGACCGCCGGGTGGTGACTTTTGGCTTCAACACGCAGGCGGATGTGCGGGCGATCAATCTTCGGTTTGAGAGCGGCGTTGCGCATTTCGATATCGCCTTGCAGGGTGAGGGGTTGATGATTGAAAACTGTACTCTGCCGATGCCGGGGGACCATAACGTCTCCAATGCGCTGTCGGCGGTGGCAGTGGCGCGGTATCTGGGGATGAAAAAGGACGAAATCCGCGAGGCTTTGGCCGGCTTTGCCGGGGTGAACCGCCGCTTTACCCGTGTGGGTGAGGTGAACGGCGTCACGATTATCGACGATTACGGCCATCATCCGGTAGAAATTGCCGCCGTGCTGAAAGCCGCGCGTCAGGCAACCAAAGGCCGGGTGATCGCGGTGCATCAGCCGCACCGCTATACGCGTCTGTCCAGCCTGTTTGAAGATTTCTGCACCTGTTTCAATGAGGCGGATGTGGTGGCGATCGCCGAAGTCTACGGCGCGGGAGAAGAGCCGATAGCGGGCGCCAGCCGCGATGATCTTGTGGCGGGGCTGATCGCCCATGGCCACCGCCATGCCCGTGCGATCATTGACGAAAACGATCTGGCGCGGTTGGTGCGCGAACAGGCGCGGCCCGGCGATATGGTGGTGTGCCTTGGGGCGGGTACGATCTCGACCTGGGCCAATGCGTTGCCGGAAAAACTGCAAGGCAAGGCAGGGTGAGCGGTAACTTGACCGCCGCTCGATTTGAAGGAAGGCGCGGGCAATGAGTTCAGTGCTGATCGCGGGTTGTTTTTGGGTGATCGCAGCAAGCCTGACGGCATTGCTGCCGATGCGGCGGCAGATGGTGCCGGGGCTGGCGCTTTTGGCCGCAACGCCGGTGTTGTTGATCTGGATCGGGATCAGCCACGGCTGGCTTTGGGCGGTATTGGGGCTGTTGGCCTTCCTGTCGATGTTCCGCCGCCCGCTGTCGTATCTTGCACGAAAGGCCATGTCATGACCGCATCTCTTGTTGCCGCCTTTGTGTGGCTGATTGCCGCCAATCTGATCGCCTTTCTGCCCAGCAAGGACAAGCATTGGACCAACGCCTATTGGCTGATCGCCGTGGGCATTCCGATTCTGGGCTGGGTAGCTTACGCCGCCGGGCCGCTTTGGGGCCTGCTTTTGCTGGTGGCCGGGGTATCGGTCTTGCGCTGGCCAGTGTTCTATCTTTGGCGGTGGATGCGCGCCAAAATGGAGCGGAAATTCGCCCGATGATGCCCCACGTGCGCGGCACGCTGACCGCCGATCGACCGCTGGATGATCTGACATGGTTGCGGGTGGGTGGGCCGGCGGATTGGCTGTTTCAGCCCGCGGATGAGGCGGATTTATCCGGGTTTCTGGCCGGATTGGACCCGGCTGTACCGGTGTTTCCGATGGGAGTTGGCAGCAATCTGATCGTAAGGGATGGCGGAATTGCGGCAGTGGTGATCCGCTTGGGGCGGGGGTTCAATGCGATTTCCTGTGAGGTTGGGCAGGTTGTTGCCGGGGCGGCGGCGCTGGATGCGCATGTGGCGCGGCGCGCGGCCGAGGCGGGGCTTGATCTGACATTTCTGCGCACCATTCCGGGCAGCATCGGCGGCGCGGTGCGGATGAATGCGGGCTGCTATGGGTCTTATGTGGCTGATCATCTGATCTCGGTGCGGGTGGTCATGCGTGATGGGCGGATGCAGGATTTGCCCGCATCGACGCTGAACCTGCGGTATCGGCAATCGGATTTGCCCGAGGGTGCCGTGGTGATCTCGGCAACCTTTCGCGCAGAGGCCGGGGAGCCTGCGGCACTTGAGGCGCGGATGGTTGAGCAAATCGCCAGGCGCGATGCGAGCCAGCCCACCAAGGAACGCTCGGCAGGCTCGACATTCCGCAATCCGGTGGGCCATTCCAGCACGGGCCGGGCCGATGACAGCCATGAGTTGAAGGCCTGGAAAGTGATTGATGACGCCGGAATGCGGGGGGCAAAGCGGGGCGGGGCGCAGATGTCACCGATGCATTCCAACTTTTTGATCAACACCGGAGGGGCGAGCGCCGCCGATCTGGAAGATTTGGGCGAAGAAGTGCGAAAAAAGGTTTTCCAACAGAGCGGTATCACGTTAGAGTGGGAAATCATGCGGGTCGGCAAACGACGCGGTGAATAACAAGATCACGGGCCGCTAAAGGTCTGGATGAGGCAGTAAATGGCGGGCAGTTCGAGCAGAACAGCCCTCAAGGTGGCGGTTTTGATGGGTGGGGCTTCCGCAGAGCGGGAGGTATCCCTGTCATCCGGGCAAGCGTGCGCGGCGGCACTGCGAGAGGCGGGATATGGCGTGGTTGAGGTCGATTGCGGCCCCGATCTTTATGCGCGGTTGTCTGAAATCAAGCCCGACGTTTGCTTCAACGCCTTGCATGGCCGTTGGGGCGAAGACGGTGCGGTGCAGGGCATTCTGGAATGGTTGCACCTGCCCTATACGCATTCGGGCATTTTGGCCTCGGCTTTGGCGATGGACAAGATCCGCACCAAAGATGTGTATCTGGCCAATGGGTTGCCGTTCATGGATAGCCGTTTGGCGCGGCGTGAGGCGGTTGAGGCCGGTCACGTCTTGCCGCCGCCCTATGTGGTAAAGCCGTATAATGAAGGCTCGTCCGTGGGGGTGTATATCGTGCGCGAGGGCACGAATGCACCGCGATTGGCCAAGGAAATGCCCGAGGTGGTGATGGTGGAAGCCTATGCGCCGGGGCGGGAGCTGACCGTGGCCGTGATGGGGGATCGGCCGCTCTGCGTGACTGATATCATCACCGATGGCTGGTATGATTATGATGCGAAATACAAGCCCGGTGGCAGCAGACATCAGGTGCCGGCCGAACTTCCGGCGGAAATCACGTCGGCCTGTCTGGATTACGCCTTGCGCGCGCATCGGGCCCTGGGCTGCCGAGGGGTCAGCAGGACCGATTTTCGTTGGGATGAAGCGCGGGGCCTGGCGGGGTTGATCCTGTTGGAGACCAACACCCAGCCGGGGATGACGCCCACCTCGCTTGCGCCCGAGCAAGCGGCGCATCTGGGGATTTCCTTCCCCGAGTTTTGCGCCTGGATGGTTAAGGATGCGTCATGCAATCGCTGAGCCGCGCCGACCATTTGCCCCCGCGCCGCGATCCTGCCCCGTCGCGTTGGCAGTACCGCATGCAACGGTTGTGGCTGACGCCACTATACCGTGCGCTGTTTCGGGTGGGAATTCCGGTTCTGGGCCTGGCGCTGGTGGTGGCATTGGTCTTTGCGAGCACCTCTCGGCGTGAGGCTTTGGTGGCAGGCTATAGCCATATCAAAGAGCAGTTTCAGGCGCGCCCCGAATTTCGGGTGGGCTTTTTGTCCGTTGAAGGCGCCTCTCCCGATCTGGCCGATGCGGTGCGTGCGAAACTGGCGCTGAAGCTGCCGCAATCGTCGTTTGATCTGGATATGGATGCGATCCGCCAAAAGGCCGAAGCCTTTGATGCGGTGGGGACTGCCGAAGTTCGGGTGCGTTCGGGCGGGGTGTTGCAGGTGATCTTGACCGAGCGGGTTCCGGCGCTGGTCTGGCGTGTCAGCGAGGACAGGCTGGTGCTGCTGGATGCCAGCGGGCACCGCGTGGCGGGATTGGCCGATCGCCAGGATCGCGCCGATTTGCCCTTGGTCGCGGGTGAGGGCGCGGATGTGGCGAGTGCCGAGGCGCTGGCCCTGCTGGCCGCTGCGGGGCCGATTGCGCCACGGTTGCGCGGATTGGTGCGGATGGGTGCGCGGCGCTGGGATGTGGTGCTGGATCGTGGACAGCGGATCTTGCTGCCCGCCGAGAAACCCGTTGCCGCGTTGGAGCGTTTGCTGGCGATGGATCAGGCTGAGAAAATCCTTGATCGCGACGTGTCGAGCATTGACCTGAGAGATGAACGTCGCCCCGTTTTGCGGCTTGCCCCCTTCGCCCTGAGCGAGGTGCGGCGTGCCAGTGGAATCAAAGAGCCTGCGGAGAACAGCCTATGACCGATCTATACCAAACCCAGCGTGCCATGCGGCACATGCGCAAAACCGCGATGCAGCGCGGGGTGGTGGCCATTCTGGATGTGGGCACTTCGAAAATCGCCTGTCTGATCCTGCGCTTCGATGGCTTTGAAGCGCAAGGCGATGGCGACGGCGTGGGGCCGATGGCGGGGCAATCCTCGTTCCGGGTGATCGGCGCGGCTACAACCCGTTCGCGCGGCGTGCGTTTTGGCGAGATTTCGGTGATGAATGAAACCGAACGCGCCATTCGCACCGCTGTGCAGGCGGCACAAAAGATGGCGAATGTGCGGGTGGATCATGTAATCGCCTGTTTCTCGGGGGCCGAGCCGCGCAGCTATGGGCTGGCGGGAGAGTGGGAATTGCAGGATTCGGTGGTGACCGAGCAGGATGTGGCGCGCGTGATGGCTGCTTGTGATGTGCCCGATATTGGCGAGGGGCGCGAGGTGTTGCACGCGCAACCCGTGAACTTTGCGCTGGATCATCGTTCGGGTCTGGGCGATCCGCGCGGGCAGATTGGCAACCGTCTGGCCTGCGATCTGCACATGCTTTCGGTCGATGCGAGCGTGGTGCAGAACCTGCTTTATTGCATCAAGCGCTGCGATCTGGAATTGGCGGGGATTGCCTCATCGGCCTATGTGTCGGGGATTTCCTCGCTGGTCGAGGATGAACAGGAATTGGGCGCTGCCTGTATTGATATGGGCGGCGGGGCCACCGGCCTGTCGATCTTCATGAAAAAGCACATGATCTTTGCCGATGCTGTACGCATGGGCGGCGATCATGTCACCAGCGATATCTCCAAGGGATTGCAGGTGCCGCTTGCGGTGGCCGAGCGGATCAAGACCAAGCATGGCGGCGTTCATGCCACCGGCATGGATGATCGCGACATGATCGAGATGGGGGGCGATTCCGGCGATTGGGAGAAAGACCGCCGCCAGATCAGCCGCACCGAGTTGATCGGGATCATGCGGCCGCGGGTTGAGGAGATTCTGGAAGAGGTGCGCGCAAGACTGGATGCTGCGGGCTTTGACAGCCTGCCCAGCCAGCAGATCGTTTTGACCGGTGGGGCCAGCCAAATTCCGGGGTTGGATATGTTGGCCAGCCGGATCCTGGGCCAGCGGGTGCGGATGGGGCGGCCCTTGCGGGTGCAGGGCCTGCCACAGGCCGCGACAGGGGCGGCGTTTTCCAGCGCGGTGGGCCTGTGTCTGTTCGCCGCCCATCCGCAAGATGAATGGTGGGATTTCGATATCCCGAACGAGCGCTATCCGGCGCGGTCGTTGAAAAGGGCCTTCAAGTGGTTCAAGGACAATTGGTAACCGCAAAATCCTGCGTCGACGGCGAGATGCCGCCCAAAGGGGACACAATGCGCCTATATTTTGTAGGCAAAGTAGTTTTTTCTAGTGACCTCGGCGCTATCTGTGGATAGAATCGGGGATAATTCGGCATATTGGCACTTCGGGACAGGTTCCAATGCAGACCGGAATGGCGATGGGCGGCGCGTACCGCGGGACACGAAGAACAGGCGGACAGATAAATGACATTGAACCTGACCATGACCTCGCAGCGCGAAGAGCTAAAGCCGCGCATCACTGTTTTTGGTGTTGGTGGTGCCGGTGGCAATGCCGTGAACAACATGATCGACCAGGAGCTTGAGGGGGTCGAGTTCGTCGTCGCCAATACCGACGCTCAGGCATTGCAGCAAAGCCGGGCGGCATCGCGCATCCAGATGGGCCTGAAAGTGACCGAGGGCCTCGGGGCCGGTGCGCGCCCGACCGTAGGTGCCGCTGCTGCCGAGGAAACCATCGAAGAGATTGTTGATCATCTGGCCGGGGCACATATGTGCTTCATTACGGCTGGTATGGGCGGAGGCACCGGAACAGGTGCTGCACCAATCATTGCCCAGGCCGCGCGGGAGTTGGGCGTGCTGACCGTGGGCGTCGTGACCAAGCCTTTCCAGTTCGAAGGCAACAAGCGTATGCGTCAGGCCGAAGATGGCATTGCCGCACTGCAAAAGGTTGTTGATACGCTGATCATCATTCCGAACCAGAACCTGTTCCGTCTGGCCAATGAGCGCACGACCTTCACCGAAGCCTTTGCGATGGCCGATGACGTTTTGTATCAAGGTGTCAAGGGCGTCACCGATCTGATGGTGCGCCCCGGCCTGATCAACCTTGATTTTGCCGATGTCCGCGCCGTGATGGACGAGATGGGCAAGGCGATGATGGGCACCGGTGAAGCCACCGGTGAGAATCGCGCGGTTGAGGCGGCGGAAAAGGCGATTGCCAACCCGCTGTTGGACGAGATTTCGCTGCACGGTGCCAAGGGAGTGTTGATCAACATCACCGGTGGCCATGATCTGACGCTGTTTGAATTGGACGAAGCTGCCAATATCATCCGCGAAAAGGTTGATCCTGATGCCAATATCATTGTTGGCTCGACGCTGGACCCCTCAATGGAGGGCATGTTGCGGGTTTCGGTTGTGGCCACCGGGATTGATGCGGCTCAGGCTGCGCGGCCAGAGCAGGGCGTTGCCCGCCGCTCGATGGCGGCCCCATTGCAACAACAT
>JAGPBG010000400.1 GCA_018063485.1 Cypionkella sp. | reverse complement strand
CCGCATAGGCCTTTGTCGTCGGGTTGTCGCCGGATGTGAGAGGGGGCGAGGGAACGTAAGGGCATACGGTCACGAGACCGGGTCGGGCGAACCAGCATTCCGGACGGAGCGCCTTTGAGCGCGGGTAGAGGCGTTCCTCGCTACAAACGATCCCCCGGATCGTTTGTTTCACGCTCGAACTCCAGCGGCAGCAACGTGTGCCGCCGGAACGCAACGATGATCGCCTCCTCGTCGAGAGTCAGCGCCGTGGATTTTGCATCCTTTGGCCCGGTCGGCAGATCGGCAACCGATGTCCGCTTGCGCCATTTCGCTACGGTCTTTTGGTTAATGCCGTAGCGCGACGAAAGCGCCCTCAGGCTCTCTTCACTATTTTGTATTGCTCCCCTCTCGGCGATTGCAGCGCAATCACCTGCCGGGCAACGGACGGATTGCCTCTGTCGTTGTGGCGCTGCCATGAAGAACCTGTCCCACAGTGCTTCCTTCCATTCCAACGAAAAGATTGCACCATCAAAGTAAGGATCAAACACCTAGATGAAATCAATATGATCGGCGAGACCAGTCAGAGAGCTGATGCCCGTCAGCTTAAGGCTTTGCCCGCCGCCGAAGTCGAACAACACCGCCCCCTTCAGCACATGGGCAAATTGCGCCACAACTTGCGCGGCACTAAGATCATGCCCGCTCCAAAGCGCATCATCCAATTGGAGGCTGTCGCCCTGCGCCAGCGTGAAATCGGAGACAATGTCGGCGCCTGACCCTTTCACAAAAACAAACACATCGGCCCCTAGCCCGCCGCTCAGCAGGTCTTTACCCGCACCACCGTCCAACCGGTCCTGACCTGAATCACCCACAAGGCTGTCATTGCCGATGCCGCCAAGAAGCTGGTCAGCCCCGGCACCGCCGAAAATCTTGTCATTCCCGGCGAGGCCTTGCAGCAGATTATTGCCGTTGTTGCCTGTGATTGTGTTGTTCGCCGCATTGCCCGTGGCCCGAAGATCGTCAATCCCCAGCAATTTCAGGTTGTTGATACCCGTGCCCAAGCTGATGCTTGCCGAGCTGTAAAGCGTGTTGCCGTTGACCACATCCAATTTCACATTGCCAGCCACGTCAAACAGATCGGCTGTGAAGGACAACTTGCCGACGATGCCTGACACATGCACGCTATTGCTTGCCGCAACACCCAGCGCATAGCCCCCCGCCGCCTGCGTCTTGGTCGATTGCCCGGCGACCGAGAGGGTCACCCCGGCCTGAGCCTCGCCGATGCTGTAAAAGCCATCCTTGTTCTTGTCGATATAGGCAACGCCGGTGACAAAAACCGTATCGCCCGACCGTCCGAACACCTCGGCCAGCATCGACGCATTGAAATTCTGGCTTGCTTGGGTGAACACTCCCAGTTCCTGAGCGATGCCCACCTCCCGAAACTCTTCATTCATCAGATTCAACCGATGGCCGGCACTGCGCATCAGCCCGTCATGCTCGGCTGCGATGGCCTTGCCCGCATCGAGCTTGCCCGACGAGCCCTGCATGGCGATATTCTCACCAACCAAATTCCACTTGTAACCAGTTGCTGTCACGCGGCTGGCCGGGGTGCTGCCATTGGATCCGTTATGCGAAAAGACATCCGCCGCAAGCATCCATTTCGAATGGGCGGTGGCTGCGGTCTCCAACAGCGCATTTGGTGCCAACACCTGTTTGGCGCTGGCATCAATGCTGCCCGGAGCAAGGTTGTCATTCAGATTGAGCCCCAACCGCCTGGCTTCCGCCGCTGGATCAAGCCGGGCGCGATTGATCAGTTCCAGAAGATATTGTTCAGCGGCGGTCAGGGCCATGGCAGTTCCCTCAGGTTGCAAGCCCTCCGGGAATACCCCTCAACTATGGCGAAGCCGTGGCGTTTTCTGGGTCAGCGTTTGAAGAGCGATCCCAAAACACCCCGAATGACCGCCTGACCGGAACGTGATCCCAACTGTCGTGCGAAACTTTTCACAAAAGTCTCGCCAATCGAATCAGACCGGCTGGAGCGTGTCGATTTCGGTGCCGCCTTGCTGCTGGATTGACCGCCATCATAGCGACGGGCGTTTTGATACTCACGGTCTTGGGCGCTCTTGCGCGCTGCATTGTCCTCGGTTTCGGCTGCGTGCCTTGCCGCTGCATCTGACTTGGCCCGAAGCCTTTCATAGGCCGAATCGCGGTCAATCATCTTGTCATATTTTGCCCCCATTGGAGACTCGGCCATGATCTTGCTGCGCACCGATGGTGCCACCGGACCAAGCTGCGAGGAAGGCGGACGCACCAGAGTCCGTTCGACAATGCCGGGGATCCCTTTGGCCTCAAGCAAGGAGGTCACCGCTTCGCCGGTGCCAACATCACGAATGGCATCCTCGGTCGCAAAACTCGGATTTGGCCGATAGGTTTGCGCCGCCAGACGCAGATCCTTTTGATCCTTGGCGGTAAACGCCCGCAACGCATGTTGAACGCGATTGCCAAGCTGACCAAGGATCACTTCGGGCACATCCGCCGGGTTCTGGGTGATGAAATAAACCCCGACGCCTTTGGACCGAATCAGCCGGGCCACCTGCTCTACTTTGGCAACCAGGGCCTTGGGCGCATCATTGAACAACAGATGCGCTTCATCGAAAAAGAACACCAGTCTGGGCTTGTCCGGATCGCCGACTTCGGGAAGTTCTTCGAACAGTTCCGACAACAACCACAGCAGGAAGGTGGCATAAAGCCGGGGACTGTTCATCAGCTTGTCGGCGGCCAGAATATTGATATGCCCTGCCCCGTTGGCGTCCAGCCGCATCAGATCGGCCAATTCCAGCGCCGGTTCGCCAAACATCTGCGCGGCACCCTGATTCTCCAACACCAGCAGACGACGTTGGATAGCCCCGACCGAAGTTGGCGAAACCAATCCGTATTGCCCAGATATTTGC
>JAGPBG010000401.1 GCA_018063485.1 Cypionkella sp. | reverse complement strand
CGTGCCCACCGATGTGATGCCCCTGCCCTGCCCGCCGCTGGCGCCACCTGCCGCGAAACCTGTCGCAGTCATCCCTGCGGCGGCAGAACTGGCCCTTGCCGCAACAACGCTGAACGCCGCGAAACGTCTGGTGATCCTTGCCGGTGGCGGTGTGCGACACGAGGAAGCCACGCTGATGGCCCTTGCGGAACAGCTTGACGCCCCGGTGATCCTGACCGTCAACGCGCGTGGCATGATGCACGCGCATCCCTTGTGCGTTGCGGCCTCGGCCAGCCTGAGTTCAGTCCGCGATCTGATCACGCAATCAGATCAGATCCTTGCCATTGGCACCGAACTCGGCCCCACCGACTATGACATGTATTCGCGGGGTGATTTCCCCGATATCTCGCAGATGATCCGTATCGACATCAGCTTGGCCCAACTTGGCCGCCACCCGGCCAGGATCGCGCTATGTGGCCATGCCGGTGCGACCATGCGCGCCTTGCTGGACATTGTGACGCCCCATAGCTGCGACGGGGCCGCCCGCGCCGCGCAAACCCGCAAGGCCGCTCGAAAGGAATTGGCGTCACTGGATGAGTTGATGGCCGAGCGGCTTGTAATGGTTGAAGCCATTCGCAGCGCCTTGCCCCGCGCCATTCTGGTCGGCGACAGCACCCAACCGGTTTATGCCGCCAATCTGGCCTATGACCATGATCGCCCCAATGGCTATTTCAACGCCGCCTCTGGTTTTGGCGCTTTGGGCTTTGGTACGGGTGCCGCCGTCGGGGCCGCCCTTGCCGCGCCGGGGGAAAAGGTGGTTTGCCTTGTGGGCGACGGTGGATTGCAGTTCTCGCCCGGCGAATTGCGCACGGCGGTTGATGAAAAACTGCCCATCAGCTTTATCGTCTGGAACAATGCCGCCTTCAACGAGATTGCCGACGCGATGCGCGGGGCCAACACCGAAGTGATCGGCTGCTCGCCTTCGCCGCTGCGGCTGGAACCCTTTGCTGCGGCTTGCGATTTGCCCTTTACCTCGGTCCCGCAGAACCCCGAAGCGTTGCATTGGGCGCTCAGCCAACCGCAGGACGGGCCCCGATTGATCGAAGTGCGGGTCAAACTCTGACAAAGCATGGGGCTGCGGCAAAGCGAGTGCTTGAATTTGATCAAATTCGGCAGCATAAGAGGGCAGCAACCATAGGTGCCCCATGCCCGTCGAACTTGTAGCCGGAGTCCTCAAGGACCGTCTTGACACTTTGACCGCCCGCGAAGCCAAGCGCTTTGCCGCCGGACGGCCCAAAGCCAAGGCGGCGCTGTCCAGCGGCGCTTCGGCCTGGCTTGACGGTGTTCCAATGCATTGGATGAAAGATTGGCCGATGCCGCATCTGCCGGTGATCACCAAAGCCAAGGGCGCGCGGATCACCGATCTGGATGGCTTCGAGATCGACGATTTCTGTCTGGGCGATACTGGCTCGATGTTTGGCCACTCGCCAGCGCCCGTGGCCAAGGCAATCCGCAAACAGGCCAGCCGTGGCCTGACCTATATGCTGCCACCCGAATCGGTGACAGAGGTGGGAGATCTACTCACCGCGCGATTTGGCAATTTCCGCTGGCAGATCGCCACCACCGCCAGCGATGCCAACCGCTTCGCCATTCGCGTCGCACGCGCCATTACTGCAAGACCGAAGATCCTGGTGTTCAACGGCTGTTATCACGGCGCGGTTGATGAAACGATGGTCGAGCTTGAGAATGGCAAAACCCAAACCCGCGCCGGATTATTGGGGCAGATCAATGATCTGTCGCAAACTGCCGTCTGCGTCGAGTTCAACGATCTGGCTGCGGTGGAAGCCGCGCTCGCCAAAGGGGATGTTGCGGCGATCCTGACCGAACCGGTGATGACAAATTGCTCGATGGTTCTGCCTGCCGCCGGCTTTCACGACGGCTTGCGCAGCCTCAGCCGTCGCTTTGGCACGCTGCTGATCATGGATGAAACCCATACCATTTCGAGCGGGCTTGGCGGTTATACGGCAGTGCATTCGCTTTCCCCCGATATGTTCGTGGTTGGCAAATGTGTGGCGGGCGGGCTGCCCACCGCAGTTTGGGGCGTGACCCCGGAAATCGCGCAGCGCTATCAGGTGGCAGACGCGGCCCGTCCGCCCGGCCATTCCGGCATGGGCACCACACTTTCAGCCAATCCGATGCAGTTTGCTTGCCTGAAAGCAACTCTGTCCAAGGTGATGACGGCCAAGAACTACACCCATATGGAGAAACTGGCCGAGCGCCTCAGCCACGGCCTCGCCGCCTCTATTGATCGACATGCCGCCCCCTGGCATGTGGTGCGCGTTGGCGCGCGGGTGGAATTCATCTGCGCCCCCGGCCCGTTGAAGAATGGTGCCGAAGCCGGTTTGGCCCATGTTCCCGCATTGGAATCCGCCGTGCATGTTGCCCTGTTGAACCGGGGCTGCCTGATCGCACCGTTCCACAACATGATGCTGATCAGCCCCGCCACCCGCAAACGGCAGGTTGATCGCCTGATCGCCGCCTTTGACGAAATCCTGACCCTTCTTTTCCCTCGAGAGTGACATGACCGATACCGCAAGCCCCTCCGGCTCGACCCTGGCCGAAGCCGAAACCTTTTTGGCCGCCCATCCTGAAATCGAAGCCTTTGACATCGTTTTGCATGATGCCAACGGCATCGGGCGCGGCAAGATCATCCGGCGGCATGAGTTGCTGGGAATGTTCAAATCGGGGCGCCATCTGCCGATTTCGATTCTGGGTCTTGATATTTGCGGCGAAGACGTTCACGAAACCGGGCTGATCTGGGACGAAGGCGACGGCGACCGCCGCGCCTGGCCCATCCCCGGCACCCTGCGCCCGATCCATGCCAGCAGCCCGGCGCGCGGCGAGGTGCTGATGTGCGTCTATGAGTTGGACGGCACTCCGATGAGTTC
>JAGPBG010000047.1 GCA_018063485.1 Cypionkella sp. | reverse complement strand
CTATAGGCGCGCACCTCATTGGCAAACAGGCTTTTCGTAGGCGTATCTTGCAGATAGATGTTGTAGGGGTTGGGGAACATGAACTTTACCTTGCCCAGGGCATTGCCATCAGACGGTGGCTGACGCAGCCCGAAGGGGAAATTCGAGGCCGAATAGGCGGCAAAATTCACCGCGCCACGCGGAACCACCCTGCCGCGGTTGTCCACCACCTGAAGATGGCTCACGGCGTGAGGATTGGACCGCAAAAGCGGCAAGTATTCTTTCACGAGGATCGAGCGCGGCACCCCCCAACTGGGATTGACGACCATATACTCCATCTCGTCCGAAAACTCCGGACTGCGTTGATCCGCCACCGCTTTGCCGATCACCGTGCGGGTCTGAAACGTGACCCGACCCTTATCGACGACTTTGGCGGTGAATTCGGGCAGGTTCACCCAGATGTGTCGATCCCCCAACGGCGCATCGCCAAGCCAGCGAAGCCGTTCCATCGCCACCTCAACCGCTTTCAGGCGGTCTCTTGATGTAAGGTTCAATGCCTCGACCGTGCTTGGCCCAGCCACCCCGTCGGCGTTCAATCCCTGGTCCAATTGAAACCGTTGCACTGCTGAAACGATCTGGCGATCATAGGTACTGGAAATGGATCGTTGCAAATATCCAAGTTCCGTCAACCGGTCGCGCATGGCCACAACAGCGGACCCGCTGGCACCCGGTTCCAACTTGTTGACGCTTAGAGGCAAAGCCCTGTTGCCAGAGGCAATCTCGGCTTCAAGGCGAAGTTTTTCCTTCATCAGCCTTGCATATTGCGGTGATTTCGGAGGCAAAGAGCGCAAAAACGCGCGCGGGTCGTCTTGGGCAATCGCGGCAAGCAGCGTTGCCGGATCCGGAGATATGATCTCGCGCAAGATACCGCTATCAACCTCCTTGGGCGTCAATACACCTGACTTCATGTCATGCGCATAAGTCAGAAACGCCTTGGTCATCGCAACCTCAAGCCGGCCAAGATCACCTTCTGTCTGCGCGGCGGCAAAGCCTGCCCTCAAAGCCATTGCATCATATCTGGCGCTCGGCAGGCCATGCAGGCTGGCACCGTCAAAGGCCGTCAGCAAGGCGCTACGTCGATCTGCGTCCTGCGCGCCGATCCACAATGTCTCATAATTACGGGACCGATAGAATTCTGCGACCACTTGATCAACGGCAGCCGCCTCGGCGACCGATTGCATGAAGGACGAAACCTGCGCATGTGCTGGTGCCACCGCACCGAGAGGCAGACAGGTCAGCAATAAGATCAGTGCCGCACGGTTCTTTGAACGAAATACATTTGAATAAAACATCTTGGTGCAGACCCTGATCAAAATTTGCCGAATTCCTTTCGGCGCAGTTGGTATTCTAAGGACAATTTCCGAAATATAGCGCCGAGTAAACTCGATGGGACAGCTTATTTCGCGCGATCTGCCCTGCGGAGGTGACATTGTAGCTGTTTGGCAACCAATTGACCCTCGGCAAACTTGAGCCTTTGACAAAGCGGGATTCAGCAATTTTTCGCCTATTGCTGCCAGACTGGTGCGAATCGCGGTTTTCTTCTGTTGGGCATCTCACAGGTTTGTGCCATAAGGTCCGAGCACTTGGGGATGAAGTGACAAAGAAATCCGCCGACACAGGCGGTCAAAGACCACTACGGGACAGGCGCAAAGAATGGCGAATTCAAGTTTGACGGGTATCACGCGGCGTGGGCTGCTGGGCGTTTTTGCTGCCACGACAGTGATTGCAGCCCCCACTTACAGCAACGCTTTCGGGTTTCTCAAAGGTGCTGGCGATATTCGCCGGGTTCGGATGTATTCGGGACGCACAGGCGAGAGCATTGATACGATTTACTGGATCGAGGGCGAGTATATTCCCGAAGTCCTTAAGGAAATCAACCACTTCATGCGTGACTGGCGGTCAGACGATACCGTCAAGATGGATCCGCGCAACATGGATGTGATCTCGGCCGCACACCGCCTTCTGGATGTCAAAGAGCCCTATATGCTGCTTTCTGGCTATCGTAGCCCGGCGACCAATGCGATGTTACGCTCTCATTCGCGTGGCGTGGCAAGAAACTCGCTGCATATGAAGGGCCAGGCGGCCGACCTGCGACTGAAATCGCGCTCGGTGTCGCAGATGGCGAAAGCCGCCGAAGCCTGTTCGGGTGGCGGCGTCGGGCATTACTATCGGTCAAACTTTGTCCACATGGATTGCGGCCCGGTCCGCACTTGGGGCGGCTGATCAATTCTAATCACTTTTATGAGATCGGGCGCCAGGTGGCGCCCTTTTGTTTGACGTTTCGCGGATGGAACTGTTTCCGCCCCGACTTCAATCCAGCGCGTGCAAGAATGTTCTTTCGGCGTCAGGATGGCCGCGAAACCCTTGTGCCACGACAAATTTCTCTGAACTGTCGGCCCGACTCGAGGGGGGCTTTACATTGGCAACCTTGGTAAAGGCCCGTTTCAGGATGGATTGCAGTTCAACCTCGGCCCCGCCCGCCAGAACCTTGGCCACAAAGGTGCCGCCCACTTCCAACACGTCAAAAGCAAAATAGGCTGCCGCTTCGCAAAGCGCGATGATGCGCAGATGGTCGGTGCCCTTATGCCCGGATGCTGCTGCGGCCATATCGCTCATCACCACATCGGCGCGGCCACCCAGCCAGCCTTTGACCAACGCATCGGCTTCGTCGGCCAGAAAATCAAGTTGATGAATCTGCGCCCCGGCGATCGGTTCGATGGCTTGCAGATCAATACCCAAGACGCTGCCAATCGGTTTGTTGGCGCGATCCCCCAAAGCGTTGACGCGACTGACAGCAACCTGACACCACCCGCCCGGAGCACAGCCCAGATCCACAACCCGCACGCCCGGCTTGAGGAAACCGAATTTGTCATCCAACTCCAGTATCTTGAAAGCCGCCCGCCCGCGAAAACCCTCTTTCTTGGCGCGCTGCACATAGGGATCGTTCAACTGCCGCTCCAGCCATAGCGTCGAGGACAGCTTTCGCCCCTTGGCGGTCTTTACCCGCACCCGCAAGTCACGCTGGCCGCGCCCGGAAGTGTTCTTGTCACCGCTCGTCTTGTCGCCTGTCATTCAAATGGTCCGTCCATCAACACGCCATCAGCACTCATCTGTGCATACAATAGCCCTTCACGCAGGCCCCGATCTGCAACCGAAAGCCGATCCGTTGGCCATATCCGCATCAGAGCCTGAAGGATAGCCGCCCCGGACATGATCAACGTATGCCGATCACGCCCGATTCTTGGATCAACGCGCCGTCCCTCCGGCCCAAGCGCAAGATATTCCCGGATTACCGAATCGATCTGATTTGTGGTCATCTGCAACCCATCAACCTTGTTGCGGTCATAGCGCCGCAGATTCAGGAATGTGGCGGCAACCGTCGTGACCGTTCCCGATGTTCCGATGATCTGGAAGCCTTCGCGTTTTTGCGCCGAATTATAGGGCGAGAAGCTGGACAGGTTTTCCTCGAAGAACCAGCTCATCAAGGCAAAGCGCGCCGCATCATCGTCAACGTCCTGAAACTGCTCCTTCAGGGTGGCCACCCCAAGCGGCACCGAAATCCAATCCACAACTTTCGCGCCATTGCTCGGTTGCCCTTTGAAGCCGTGATGCAGCAACATGATGGCTTTGGCACGCTCCTGCGGCTCGACGCCAGAGAGATCGACCCAGACCAATTCTGTCGATCCGCCACCAATATCAACCACCAGCAATTGCTCTGTCTTGGGCAGAACAAGGGGGGCGCAGGAAATGACAGCAAGCCGGGCTTCTTCTTCGGGCGCGATGATTTCAATCTGCAACCCGGTTTCGCGCCGAACCTGGCGCAGAAACTCTTGCGAATTGCGTGCCCGTCGCGCTGCCTCGGTTGCAACCAGCCGCATACGCAAGACGCTATGCTGTTCGATCTTCTTTTGACAAATCCGTAACGCTTGCAAGGTGCGCACCATCGAGGCCCGGCTCAATCGCCCCGAGGCTTCGAGTCCGGTTCCAAGCTGAACCGTTTTGGAAAAACTGTCGATAATGGTGAACTGGCTGCCGCGCGGTTGCGCAATCAGCATCCGGCATGAGTTCGTGCCTAAATCAACGGCGGCATAAAGCCCCGTTTTTTCTGACGCTGTGGGGAAAGACGGGACATTGCCACGAGAAACGCCGGAAAACGTCTCGATCTCAGGCAACATGGCGTCCTCCCCAAAGGGACGCTCGGGCGGCATATCGCCCTCCATATGTGGTTGGCATCAGGGTAGTCGGCTTGCCCTCTGCTGGCAAGCATTGGCTTGAGAATGAAATAGGCTGGATTCATCTTGATGATGCAGATTTTTTTATATTCCGTTCGTGCCACAGACCGCGAAACAAGTTATTGCAGCAGCAGCTCCGGCGCGTCGCTGGTGGAATGCGCCATGTCGAAAACCGACATTGGCAGTCGCGCTTGGGCGCTTAGAAGAAGAGCACAAACAAGGGGGATTCGGGCAATGCCAGAGGTAACGGTGGTTTATTGGCGGGATATCCCGGCGCAAGTGATTGTCGGAAAGGGGCGCCGTGGGTCCAAGGTGCAACTGTCCGAAAGATTCGAGCAGGCAATCGACCGCTGTGCGATGAAAATCGGCGCAAAGGATGCCGACGCTTATCTGGCCGAATGGCGCAAAGCCCCGCCCTATGAGGTAGAAGGTGAGCCTGACACCATTGCCGCATCCGAAGCAGCACGGCTTGAAGCCGAGTTTGATATCGACCGCATCAAGATCCTGATCAACGCCGAGGGCTGGGCACAAGCCTGACTTTCCAACCGGAGGCCTAAATGGCACTGTTCAATTTTCGTCGTGAAGCAACCCAGCCCACCGGCCCCAATGCCGAGACAGAAGCGTTTCTGAAGGGCTACTCGATCGAGGTGATGCCACGCACTGCCGAAAAGGTCGAGGATTTCCGCGCCATCCTGCCCAAAGGCACAAGGGTTTATGTCGCGCATATTGAAGGGACGCCCATCGAGGAAATGGTCGCGACGGCAAAGCGGATCAATGGCGAAGGCTTTGACGTGATGCCACATTTCCCGGCGCGGATCATTGCCAGCAAGGCCATGCTGACCGACTGGGTTGCGCGCTATGAAGGCGAGGCGAATGTGCGGCAGGCATTGCTCTTGGCGGGTGGCCTCGCAAAACCGGTTGGGGATTTTGAAAATTCAATGCAGTTGATCGAAAGCGGCGCTTTTGACGGGTTTGATCGCTTGCATGTCGCGGGCCACCCCGAGGGCAACAAGGACATTGATCCCGATGGCTCGGACAAGGCGGTCATGGAGGCGGCGCGCTGGAAATCAGCCTTTTCCGAGCGCAGCGATGCCAAAATGGCGATGGCCACGCAGTTCTGCTTCGAGGCCGAGCCGGTGATTGCCTGGGTCAACCGCCTGGCTGCCGAAGGGATCAAACTGCCGGTGCATATCGGTGTAGCCGGTCCTGCCAAACTGCAAACCCTGATCAAATTCGCGATAGCCTGCGGTGTTGGAGCCTCTTTGCGCGTGCTGCAAAAACGCGCTATGGATGTCACGAAACTATTGATGCCCTATGAGCCGACGGAGGTTGTTGCGGCACTGGCCGCCCACAAGGCCAAAAACCCGGGCTTTGGCATTGAACAGGTTCATTTCTTCCCCCTTGGCGGCATCAAGACCAATGCCACCTGGGTCACCGAAAACGGCGGCGCTTCCGGCGTTCCGGCCAATCAAGCGTAAGGAAAGCACGCCATGACACGCACTGTTGTCGAATCGAAAACCAGAACCGTCACCATCGGCTTTGACGAGCCTTTTTGTGTAATCGGGGAGCGGATCAACCCCACCGGACGCAAGAAACTGGCGGCCGAACTGGAGGCCGGCAATTTCGAAACCGTGTTGCGCGATGCCCTTGAGCAGGTGGCCTGCGGTGCCACGGTGCTGGATGTGAACTCGGGCGCGGTATTCACCAACAAGATGGCGCAGGATCCGCGCTATGCCGACAACAACTTTGTCGAGCCCCCGCTGATGCGCGAATTGATCAGGCGTATTCAAGAAGTTACCGATGTTCCGCTGTGCATCGATTCCTCGGTTCCCGGTGCGCTTGAGGCTGGGCTTCAGGCCTGTGAAGGCCGCCCGCTGCTCAATTCTGTGACCGGTGAGGAAGAACGGCTTGAACTGGTGTTGCCGCTGGTCAAGAAATACAATGTCCCGGTTGTGGCGATTTCAAATGATGACACCGGAATCAGCCAAGACCCGGATGTGCGCTTTGCCGTGGCGAAAAAGATCGTGGAGCGCGCAGCCGATTTCGGGATCCCCGCGCATGACATCGTGGTGGATCCGCTGGTGATGCCAATTGGTGCCATGGCCACGGCGGGCCATCAGGTTTTCACATTGGTGCGCCGCCTGCGTCAGGAGTTGGGCGTGAATACCACTTGCGGCGCGTCGAATATCTCGTTTGGCCTGCCGCACCGTCACGGCATCAACGCGGCCTTTTTACCGATGGCAATCGGAGCCGGAATGACTTCGGCCATCATGAATCCGGTGCGTCAGGTCGAAATGGAAGCAATCCGGGCCGCCAATTTCCTGATGAACCACGATGCCAATGGCGGCGAATGGATACGCTTTGCCAAGGTGATTGAAGCAGTTGAAGGCGGAATGAGTTTTGCCGAGGCCTCTGCGGCCGCTTCTGCGGCCACATCCGGGCGCCGAGGTGGACGTCGCGCACGCGGTTGAACTACGGCGGTTGAACGCAGCGTACCCTGTTGATGCCCGCGCCGTTGCGCGGGCATTTTCATTTCAGGCCGATGCGGCGGGACAGTTTGGCCAGGTCTTTGGCACGCTTGGCCATATCCTTGCCCGCTTGGGCCTGTTGGCGTTCGGCATCACTCAATTCCGACTTGGCCTTGCCGCCGCGCGAGGCATAATCAATGCTCGAATTCACCGCCTTGTTCACAAACTTTCGAACAAAGGCATTGATGATCATGTTTATCAGACGATTCATGTCCATGGCTTAATCCTCAAAAAGCTCGCTCTGGCCGATGGTGGCCTCGTCCTCATCCGGGGGGCCCATAAGCCCACCCGGCAAGGGCCGGTTGTCGAGCAAACCGGCGGCGCGCAATTCCTTGATCCCCGGCAGATCGCGCGCGGATTCAAGGCCGAAATGGCTGAGGAAATGGTCTGTCACCACAAAAGTCACCGGGCGACCAGGCGTCATCCGGCGGCGGCCAAATCGTATCCAATCCAACTCCATCAACTGATCCACCGTGCCTCTGCTGACCGCGACGCCGCGGATTTCTTCGATTTCAGTTCGGGTGACAGGTTGGTGGTAGGCAACAATCGCCAGCGTTTCGATGGCGGCGCGGGACAGCTTACGGGTTTCAACGGCTTCTTTCTGCATCAGATAGCCAAGATCGGCTGCAGTGCGCATGACATAGGCATCGCCCACGCGCAGCAGTTGCACCCCCCTGCCCTCATAACGGCGCCTGAGCGTCACCAAGGCTTCGGCAGGATCGCACCCATGCGGCATCCTTGAAATCAATTCGGCCAGAGTGATCGGCTCTGCCGATGCAAACAAGATTGCTTCGACCATGCGCTCTTGCTCGCCCATCGGGGGGGCTTCGAACAGGGTTTTCTCGATGGGGTCGCTGTGCGTCATGGCGTCTCTGCCCGCCGGATCTGCAAGGGGGCAAAAGTCTCTCCTTGCCGCAATTTGACCTGCCCGCGTTTGGCCAACTCAAGCACGGCGGCAAAATGCGCGGCTGTAGCAGAGCGTCGGCGCGCAGGGCTCGCATCCCAGCCTTCAGGCAAGAATGAGGTCAGATCCGACCAGTCGCCAATATAGCCAATCAAGCCGCGCATCCGCTCCAACGCCTGTTCCATCGTGAAAACATTTTCACGATCAAAGGCATATGGGCGAAATTCGTCGCGGGTGCGGATCCGGGCATAAGCGCGCATCAGATCCAGAAGGCTGGCTGCATAGGTGACGTCTTTGTGTTTGATCACTTCTTCAGGTTGGCCCCGGTAAAAAAAATCACGGCCAAGCTGATCGCGCGCCATAAGACGGGCTGCGGCTTCGCGCATGGCCGACAGGCGTTCAAGCTGAAAGGCCAGATGCTGGGCAAGATCTTCAGCCGATGGCCCCTCCGCGCCCGGTTCGGGCGGCAGCAAAAGGCGCGATTTGAGAAAGGCAAGCCAGGCCGCCATGACCAGATAATCCGCAGCCAGTTCAATCCGCAGAACCCGTGCGCGCTCGACAAAAATCAGATATTGCTCGGCCAGTTGCAGCACCGAAATCCGCCGAAGATCAACCTTCTGGGTTCGTGACAGCGTCAGCAGCAGATCGAGCGGGCCTTCGAAGCCATCGACGTCAACGATCAGCGCCTCCCCTTCGAGCCGTTCACCGATGGTGATCCGTTCGGGATTGCCCCAATCGTCTGTCTCTTCGCGGGTCATGGTGCCGTTTCAGACAAGATAGAAATCAGTTCTGCGTCCAGATCTTCAATAGCAACATCGGTGGGCGGGCCGCGTCTGACAAGGGCCGTTCGGGCACGCGCCAAAGTATCGGCGCGCATCGCGCCAGCCGCCGCCGCCACCTCGATCATCTGCGCCAGATCGCCTTTGCAATGCAAAGCAATATCGCACCCCGCCTGCATCGACCGCGCAGTCCGTTCGGACAGGGTGCCCGACAGCGCCTCCATATTGAGATCATCCGTCAACAACAGCCCGTTGAAGCCAATCTCTTGCCGGATCGTATCTATAACCGTCCAAGATTGCGTGGCCGGATTGTCGGCATCATAGGCGGTGAACATGATATGCGCCGTCATCGCCATCGGCAGGTCGGCCAATGCCTTGAAGGGCGCAAAATCGCTTGCGGTCAGTTCTGCACGGGAGGCGGCAACGAGCGGCAAATCGTGGTGGGTGTCTGCTGTCGAGCGGCCATGCCCCGGCATGTGTTTGACAACCGGGATCACACCTTCCGCCTGATGTCCCCCGGCCACTGCCGTTGCAATTTCAATGACTCGCGCCACAGTATCAGCATAACACCGATTGCGCAGGAAAGCATGGGTCGTGGGGCCGGCGATATCGGCGACCGGCGCACAATTGGCGTCGATCCCAACGGCGCGCAACTCTTTCGCGATGATCCGGCTGCGCAATTCCATCGCCCTCGCGGCCCGAGCACCGGCGCGTTCCACCATGTCAAACGGCGGCAGCCATTCGCGCCAATGCGGCGCGCGCAGCCTTTGCACGCGACCGCCCTCCTGATCAACCAGGATCATGGCATCCCGCCCAACCACATTGCGCAGATCAGCGGTCAGCCGACGAAGTTGCTCTGGCGTCTCGACATTGCGGGCAAAGACAATGAACCCCAGCGGGTCGTAATCCCTGAAGAAGGCGGCTTCATCTTTCCCAAGCGTCGCCCCTTCACAGCCAAATATCGCAGCGCCGGTGCCGGTTGTGGTCATCGTTGCGCGACAGGAATGCAGGAGACATTTTCGGCCAGAAGGGCCACGCAGAATCGGCGGGTATCCTCTTCGCCATCAAAGCCCGTGGCACGCAGACGAAAGAAGGTCCGCCCACCGCTTTGGGCGCTTTGCACCACCATTGATTTGGCGGCCAGCAATTCCCCAAAGCGCCCCTGTAGTCTGGTCCATTCCGAACGCGCCGTTTCCTCATCATCGAAAGCCCCAAGCTGAACCAGCCTGGTTCCCACAGCGATGGTAGAGGGATCCACTTCAACCGCAAGCGCCGCAACAGTCGGCTCGGCAACCGCCTGCGCGGCCGGTCGCGGCATCGGGCGCAGCGAACGGGTGAGGCCTTCCCCGGCCAAATCCGGTTCCGCCAGGGTTTCGGTGTCCAAATCGACCGGCAGGTCCAGCCCTTCGGTATCAGATGACGCGGCCGGATCATCGGAAGGCGCGGACATTACAGCATCGGTGTCGCTGGTGGCAACCGGTGCAACGGCAGCGGCAAGTTGAAGGCTTGGCTCTTGCGCAACTGCTTGTGCGCTGGATGCGGCTTGCAGCGACGCTTCCGAGACGGCAAGCCCCGCAATATCCTCGGTGGTCAGATCAACGGCCCTTGGTGCCAGAACCACCGTTTCTGCTATGGGCAAGGCAGTACCGGAGGCCGCAACCGCATTGACCGAGAG
>JAGPBG010000399.1 GCA_018063485.1 Cypionkella sp. | reverse complement strand
CTGTGCGGTTTTCTTATGCCGGTGCCACGACCGACCTCAAAGAAGGGCTTGCACGCCTGCAAGCCTTTATGGCCAACTGCGGCAAGGCGTGAGTTTACTTTGCCCGACGCCCGACCGATAATAGGGGAAAAAAAAGGGCGGGGCGGTGACAATGCGGTTTCTAATCCTTCTGGTGATCTCCTTGTGCTGGACCTCGCTCGCCTCGGCGCAAGATCTGTCGGCCTTGGCCAGGCTCGACGCTGCACAATCCACAATTGCCAACGACGGCAACAGCCTTGCGCTGTCATTGGTGATCACTCAACCGGTGCCCTGGAGGGTGCGCGTGCTCGATTCCCCCCCCCGCCTTGTGCTTGACATGCGCGAAGTCGACTGGAGCGGCATCGACAGTATTCCCCGCCCCAGTGATCATATCACCGATCTGCGGGCTGGGGCGTTTCGCCCCGGCTGGTCGCGGCTGGTGCTTACGCTTGCCGCACCCATGCTGGTTGGCAGCGCTGAAATGCAGACCGATGAAGGCACCCGGTTGATGCTGCGGCTTGATCCGGCCGATCCTGCCAGCTTCGCCAGAGCCGCCATTGCCCCCGAGCCGCCGGAATGGGCGCTTCCACGTGCCTCTGATCTGCCGCCACCCTTGGTGAAAACCGGCGGGCCGCTGATCGTGGTGATTGATCCGGGCCATGGCGGCATTGATCCCGGAGCCGAACGCGACGGCCAAAATGAGGCCAACCTCGTCTTGGCCTTTGCGCGCGAATTAAAGGAAACCCTGCTGCGCGATGGTGGATTTCAGGTGGTCATGACGCGCGATTCAGATGTTTTCGTGCCACTGGAAACCCGGATTTCCATTGCCCGTGCTGCGGGCGCGCAAGTGTTTTTGTCATTTCATGCCGACGCCATTGCCGAGGGCGAGGCGGTCGGAGCCACGATCTACACCCTTGCCGAGGATGCCAGCGACGAGGCATCTGCCACCCTTGCAGAGCGCCATGACCGAGATGACCTGTTGGCCGGAGTTGATCTGTCGCAAGCCGATGATCTTGTGGCCACCGTCTTGATGGATATGGCGCGCACCGAAACCACGCCGCGCACCCATCGGCTTGCCAAGGCATTCGTCAGCGCCATTCAAGGCGCAAAACTGAAGATGCACCGGCATCCTCAGCAAGAAGCCAGCTTTTCGGTCTTGAAGTCGCCCGACATTCCCTCGGTGCTGGTCGAATTGGGCTTCCTGTCTTCAGCGCGTGATCTGGCCCGATTGAATGCCCCCGAATGGCGCGCAAAAATGGCGGTGGCGCTGCGCGATGGGCTGCTGGCATGGGGCAAGGAGGATGCCGCCCTCTCAGGTTTGACGGGTGTGAAATCGGCACCATAAACCCAAAAGCGCCGCACCGCCCAGTTCAGCCCATTCACGCTATGGAGTTTTGACCTTCCACTGCGCTTGCGTATATAAGGGCGCCAGTTCGGGCAGGGGTTGGCGGCGTGATCAGATTTATTGTGTCCTTTTTCGGGGCCATCTTTACGGCAGTCACGCTGGGGCTTTTGTTCGGCGCGCTGACCGTGGGGGCTATTTTCTGGATGTATTCCAGTGATTTGCCCAGCCACGAAAGCCTTGCCCGCTATACCCCGCCCACCATCAGCCGGATTTATTCGGGCGAAGGCAAGATCATCGACGAATTTGCCAAGGAACGCCGTCTGTTCACCCCGATAGACGAGATCCCTGCACTGGTGAAAGACGCCTTCATTTCGGCAGAGGACAAGCACTTCTACACGCATAAAGGCTATGATGTGACGGGCATGATGGGGGCATTCCGTGACGCTTTGGCCAGTCGGGGCGAAGATGTGCGCGGCGCTTCGACGATCACCCAGCAGGTTGCCAAGAACATGCTGCTGGATGGCACCCGCAAGGGCGCAAAAGGCGTTGAACGCAAGATCAAGGAGATCATCCTTGCAACGCGGTTGGAAAGTACGATTTCCAAGGACCGCATACTTGAAATCTACATGAATCAGATTGATCTGGGCTATCGCAGCTTTGGCGTCACCGCAGCAGCCCAGACCTATTTCAACAAGACCCTGGATCAGTTGAACGTGGGCGAAGCCGCCTATCTGGCCGCTTTGCCAAAGTCGCCGGGCAAGGGCCTGCGTCCGGTCGAGGAATATGATAATGCCGTCGCGCGTCGCAATTATGTGCTGCGCGAGATGTGGCAAAACGGCCTTATCGAAGAAGCGGTCTACAAATCCGAAAAGGACTTGCCGCTGAAAACCGTTCAGGCGGGCGACTACCCCGCCTTCCGCGAGAGCCTGCCTCCGCGCGATTATTTTACCGACGAGATCCGCCGCCAACTGTCGGGCACCTTTGGTGAGGCAGAGTTTTTCGGTGGGGGCCTGTCGATCCGCGCCACAGCAGATCCCGATTTGCAGGCCATGGCTGCGCGCGCCTTGCGCCGGGGGCTGGAGAAATATGACCGCAATCAAGGTGTTTGGCGTGGCACAGGTCAAACCCTTCCGATCGAGTCCCTGGGCTCAGAGGCCGATTGGCGCGCGGCGCTGTCCAATGTCCGCGATCTTCCGCGCGATGTCGAAGGCTGGAAAGCTGCCGTGGTGCTGGAACTTGGCGAAACCACGGCGCGTCTTGGCATTGAAGGTGTGACCGAGGGTGACACCGCTTTGCCCGCCGAAGATGTGACTTGGGCGCGCAAGAAACTCGCCGATGGAAAACTCGGCAAAAAGGCCAAAGTGCCTGCTGATCTGGTCTCGGTGGGTGATGTCGTGATGGTGCGTGCGATCACCGATGACAACGACGGCAGTTTCCTGCGCTGGTCTTTGCGTCAAGTGCCCGAAGTGCAGGGCGGTTTCATGGCGATGGACGTCAACACCGGCCGTGTTATCGCCATGCAGGGGGGATTTTCCTATCAGGCCTCGGTCTATAACCGCGCCACTCAGGCACAGCGCCAGCCC
>JAGPBG010000046.1 GCA_018063485.1 Cypionkella sp. | reverse complement strand
CGCCGTCAGTTCTGCCTTGGCACGGATGTAGGGCGTACCATGCGATACCGACTCGGGCAGGGCCGAACCATCGCGGCGCAGCACGCTGGCCGTGGAAAAATAGATCACATGGCCACAACCCGACGCGATCAGCCGGTCGGCAAGGGCCAGATTGGCCGCACGGATCACCGCATCCGCATCCGGCCCCCAGGAGGTTGCCACCAGAATGGCGGCGTCAATGGTCGCGACAGCCTCCTGCCGCTCTGCCAGATCCCGCAGATCTCCGACGATCACGCGCACGCCTGGATGAGCGGTGATTGCGGGTGGCAGCCGCGCCGGATCGCGCAGCGCCAGCTCATACCCACCCGCCGCCAGCAGATCGGCCACGATATAGCGCCCGACGCAACCCGTGGCCCCCGTGATCAGAACGCGCATCTTCTGCCTTTCGCCCGCCACACTTGGCCTGCCCCGCAACCCTCTTGCAGCACGGGGCGTTACATGTAATCTCGCCCATGATGGCACCTGACCATTCGCGTCCGCAAGTGCCCGGAGATCTGCCGATGCCGAAAAAGACACCCGCCCCGAGCGGGAAATTTGTCGCATGACAGCCGCCGCTCCCCCTTTTGTCGAGGCTGGCTCGCAAATCGCGGCCGACGCAGAGCTTGGGCCGGGTGTCTGGATCGGCCCTTTTTGCCGCATAGGCCCCGGCGTGGTGCTTGAGGAAGGCGTGCGCCTGACCTCGCATGTCTCGGTCGAGGGTCCGACGCGGATCGGCGCGCATACCCTTGTGCATCCTTTTGCGGCGCTCGGTGGGCCACCCCAGCACAGTCGCTATCGCGGCGAGGTGACGTCGCTGGTGATCGGGGCGCAATGCACCATCCATGAACATGTCACGATCCATCGCGGCACACCCTTTGGCCGTGGCCAAACCACGCTCGGGGCGCAGGTTCTGGTCATGGCAGGGGCGCATGTCGGCCATGATTGCCAGATCGGTGACAACGCTGTGATCGCGGGCCAGTCCGGCCTCGGCGGCCATGTCGAGGTGGGTGCCCATACAATCATCGGGGGCGGGGCGATGGTGCATCAGTTCTGCCGCATTGGCACGCGTGCCATTGTCGGGGGCGGGGCGGCGGTGGATGCGGATGTGATTCCCTATGGCTCGGCGCTTGGCAACCGCGCACGACTTGGCGGGCTGAACCTGACAGGGCTGAAACGTGCGGGCCTGCCACGCGCCACCATTCACGCCTTGCGCCACGCCTATACCGGCCTTTTCCTGACCAGCGACGGCCTTTTTGCCGATCGACTCGTCCGGGTGGCCGAGGCTTACGCGGACGTGCCCGAGGTGATGACGATCATCGCCTTTCTACGGGACGCCGGGCACCGCCCGGTGCTCGGGGCAAGCAAGGATGGCTGATCCGCGCTTTTTTACCCCGCCTGCACCGCTGACGCTGGCTGAAATCGCGGCGCTGACCGGGGCAACCGTTGCACCACCTGAAGCCGCGCGGGTGATGCGCGGCGTGGCACCGCTGGAATTGGCCACGACTGATGATGTGTCCTTTATCGTCGGCCCAAAGGCCAGGGGGGCCGCCGAAACGCGGGCGGGGGCCGTGTTCGTGGCCTCACCCCATACCGCCCTTGTACCCGCTTGCTCCGCATGTCTGATCACCAGCACGCCACAGGTGGCCTATGCGCGGCTGGCGCGTCATATGCTCCCCGATCCGCTCGCCTCGGGACAGATCGACCCTTCGGCCCGCGTCTCGCCGCTGGCCCTGATCGGTGAAGGGGTGGAGATTGGCGCTTCGGCGGTGGTGGGCGCTGGTGCCGAAATCGGCCCCGGCACGGTCATCGGGCCGGGGGCGGTGGTCGGGCAGGGCGTGGTAATCGGCCCTTACGGGCGCATCGGCGCCTTGGCAAGCCTGAGCCATGCCATTCTGGGTGCCCATGTCACGCTGCATGCGGGCGTGCGGATCGGCACGGCAGGGTTCGGATATCTGGCCACAGCCGAAGGGCCCCTGGCCCTGCCACAACTGGGCCGGGTGCTGATCGGCGACCATGTAGAGATCGGGGCCAATACCACCATCGACCGGGGGGCGGGCGACGATACGGTGATCGGACGCGGCACCAAGATCGACAATCTGGTAATGATCGGCCACAACTGCCGCCTCGGGCAGGGCTGCCTGGTGATGGCGCAGGTCGGCCTTGCGGGCAGTGTAACGCTGGAGGATGGCGTGATCCTGGCCGGTCAGGTTGGCGTGGCGGACCATGTCACGATTGGGCGCGGCGCGATGGTGGCGGCAAAATCAGGTGTCATGAGGGATATTCCCGCCGGGGCGGTTTTAAGCGGCATACCCGCCCGCGACCACCTGACATACCTGCGCGAAATCACGGCGCTGAAGCACCTCGCCCGCAGAAAGGGCGGCATTTCGCAGAGTTCAAAGTCATGAAATGGCTCAGGCCAGACCCGCTGGCTGGCGATCAGGAACGATAGAACCGGACCATCGCAGCCAAGGCATCGCGGCATGCGCGCGCAATTCAGTGCCAGGACGGATTGATCATCCGGCCAAGAACGAGACGGTTGCAGCGCTTGTCTCGACGTCTATCCCTGGAAGGGCCATTTTCGAAATCGAAAGGGCGCTCTCTTTGTCAGCATCAGGCAATCTCAAACAGCACCAGCGCCAGATTCCGTCGCCCGTCCCACTTGCACCAAAGCTGCGTTGCTCAAAAAAAATGCGCTTGACCCGTCAAATCGCCGCGTTAAGTTGACAGCCACAATGGCGAAGAGCCAGATGGCAAACAGGCCCTGAATGCGGACAAAATGTCCCGCATTTGGGGTTTTTTTATTTTTGGGTGCAGCTTGGGCGCGAAACGGCCAATCAAACTTGGGGTGTTGTATTCGCGCCATGGCGATTACGCGATGCTGTCCAATGCCAGCCGCGCCGGAGTGGTCGCCGCGATTGCCGCCGTCAATGCCGATCCCGCACTTGATCTGTGCTTTGAGCCGATCGAGCGGGATCCAAAGGGCAATACCGACGCCTATGGCCCACTGTGCAATGACCTGTTGTCATGTGGCGCGCATCATATTGTCGGCTGTGTGACCTCATGGAGCCGAAAGGAGGTCATCCCGATCCTGGATCGCAATGGCGGAACGCTGTGGTATCCTTTGCCCTATGAAGGGTTTGAGGCCTCGGACCACGTGGTTTATACCCATGCCTGTCCTAACCAGCATCTGTTGCCGCTGATGGATTGGGCGCTGCCCTTATATGGAGCGCGGGGTTTTCTTACCGGATCGAATTATATCTGGGGCTGGGAGATGAACCGACTGGCGCGTGAGGGCATCCATGCGGCGCAGGGCGAGGTTCTGGGCGAACGCTACCTGCCCTTGGGGGCGCAAGATGTGGGGCGGATCGTGCGGGCCATTCAGTACAGCCGTCCGAATTTCGTCCTGAACAATCTGGTTGGCACCTCATCTTACAGCTTTCTTCTGGCGATGCACGAATTGGCCCGACATGATCCAGCCTTTGCACCCGAGCGGTGCCCGATCCTGTCGTGCAACCTGACCGAAGCCGAGTTGCCGGCACTGGGAGCCGCTGCCGAGGGGCTGGTTTCCGCAGGGCCGTATTTCCGCCCCGCGACCGGGGGCGAATTTGCGTCTTCGATCGAGGCGGCGGCATTTACGGCTGTGCGCGAGTTGGCGCGGCTGTTGCATCGGCGGCCAGAAGCGGAAACCGCAAGTCTGGCGACGCTGCTTGAGGGCGATTGCGCCGGGGGCATGATCAATCACCACACCCATCATCTTGCGTTGCCTGTGCAAATTGCGCAGGTTAGAGACGGGGTGTTTCGCGCGATGAAGTCTCTGCCCGTTGTCGCAGCCGACCCCTATCTGACCCAAACCCGCCCTGCCCCATTGCGCCAATTGCGGGTAGTGTCATGAGGCATCCGATCCGTATCCAGAATCTGGGCGGTGCGGTGGCGGTGATCTTGCATCGCCCGCACCCGACCGTGCAGGCGCTTGAACGCCAGTTACGCGCCATCGGTCTGCAAGTGGTCGAGGTCTGGCCAGAACTTGGCCCCGAGGCCCTTGGCGCGGATTTCGTGTTTTTTGACGCCGATATGGGCCATGATGAACAATTTTCATGGGAGCCTGGGCAAAGCCCGATGCCGATGATCGCGCTGATCGGCTCCGAAGCTCCGGGGCGGATTGAATGGTCATTGCGTGCGGGGGCCCATGCGCAACTGCTCAAACCCGTTGGCGACAGTGGGGCCTATTCGACCCTGCTCATCGCGCGCCAGGCCTTCGACGCACAGCGCGCGCAAGGAGTGGAAATCGCCGATCTGCGGCGACGTCTGGACAAGCGCCGGACAGTTGTGCGCGCGATTGCCCTGCTGATCGCACATGGGGCCAAGGACGATGCTGTCGCCTATGGCCAGTTGCGGCAGATGGCGATGGCGTGGCGCGTCAGCTTTGAAGAGGCGGCAACCAGAATCGTGGCGCAGATGACGTCAGGACAGGACAGTGATGACCGACGCGACCGTGGATAGGCCCCAAACCGCGCCAGCAAGCGCGTTGCGCCGGTTGCTGCGCCGCAAACTGGCTTTGCTGGGGCTGGCGTTGATCGTGATGGTGGTTGGGGCGGCGGTGTTTGCGCCCTTGCTTGCGCCCTTTGCGCCCGATGACCAGATGTTCGACGGGCTGACACTGGAGGGCTCTCCGCTGCCTCCCGACGCGCGCTTCTTGTTAGGCACCGATCTTTTGGGCCGCGATTTGCTCAGCCGCATCCTTTACGGCGCGCAAACCTCGTTGATCATCGGAGTGGTGGCCAATGGCCTGGCGCTGTTGATCGGCACGTTTGTCGGCATCACGGCAGGATATTTCCGTGGCTGGGCCGGCGCGGTGCTGATGCGCTTTACCGATCTGATGATGGCATTTCCGGCGCTGCTGCTGGCGATTTGTCTGGCGGCGATCTTCAAGCCGTCACTCTGGATCGTGGCGCTGGTGATTGCGTTGGTGAACTGGGTGCAGACGGCGCGGGTGATCTATACCGAAACCACCTCGCTTGCGACGCGCGATTTCATTGCCGCCGAGCGCACCTTGGGCGCAGGCACCTGGCGCATTCTGTTTCGCCATATCCTGCCGCATCTGCTGCCGACGATCATCGTCTGGGGAACCTTGGGGATATCAACCACGGTGCTGCTGGAGGCCACGCTGAGTTTTCTGGGGGTGGGAGTGCAGCCGCCAACGCCAAGCTGGGGCAATATCATCTTTGAGAACCAGACCTATTTCCAATCGGCGCCTTGGCTGGTGTTCATTCCGGGGGCTGCGATCATCCTTTTGGCGCTGGCATTCAATCTGGTCGGTGACGCGCTGCGCGATGTGCTGGACCCAACGCAGCGGGGGCGAGACTGATGGCCGCCTATCTGATCCGCCGTCTGCTGCAATCGGTGCTGATCCTGCTGGGCGTCAGTTTCATCACCTATGTGCTGCTGTTTGTGCTGCCCGCCGATCCGGTGCGCCAGATCGCTGGCCGCTCGGCCACGGCGGCGACGGTCGAGAACATCCGGCGCGAACTGGGCTTGGATCAGCCCTTTGTCGTGCAATACGGCCGCTACCTGTGGGGGCTGATTCACGGCGATCTCGGCCGCAGCTATTTGCAGAAAAGCCAGGTTGCCGAGTTGATCGCCGCCCGCCTGCCCGCAACCTTGCTGCTGATGCTGGGCGCGATTGTCTGTGAGTTGGTGATCGGGCTGGGTTTCGGGATTCTGGCGGCGCTGCGGCGTGGGTCGATGGTGGATCAGGCGCTGATGATGACCTCTTTCGTCACGGTTTCCGCCCCGCAATTCGTGGTCAGCCTGCTTTTGCTTTACGTCTTTGCTGTCAAGCTGAGTTGGTTTCCAATCGGCGGCTACGGGACGTTTTCGCATCTGGTGCTGCCAGCGCTGACTTTGGGCATCCTTGGCTCGGGCTGGTATAGCCGCATGATGCGCTCGTCGATGATCGAGGTCTTGCGTGCCGATTTCATCCGCACCGCACGGGCCAAGGGGCTGAGCCGCGCGAGGGTGGTGCTGGGCCATGCGCTGCCCAACGCCATCTTGCCGATTATCGCGATGATCGGTATCGACATCGGGATTTTCATGGGCGGCATCGTTGTTGTCGAAAGCGTGTTTGGCTGGCCCGGCATCGGCCAACTGGCCTGGCAGGCCATTCAGCGTGTCGATATCCCGATCATCATGGGTGTCACGCTGGTATCGGCGCTTGCCATCGTTCTGGGCAACCTTCTGGCCGATCTGGTTGCCCCCTTTATCGACCCCAGAATCAAACTGAGATGATCAAACTGAAATAACCAACGGGAGAAAACAAATGAAGAAACTGCTTGCCACCACCGCCGTCATGCTGGCACTGAGCCTGCCCGCCATTGCCCAAGACTACACCCCCGATCCGGCGGCCAAGCCGGGTGGCTCTATCGTGATCACCTACAAGGACGATGTGGCCACACTCGACCCGGCCATCGGCTATGACTGGCAGAACTGGTCGATGATCAAGTCGATCTTTGACAGCCTGATGGACTATGTCCCCGGCACCACCACGCTGCGCCCCGGTCTGGCTGAAAGCTATGAGATTTCGCCCGACGGTCTGGAATATATCTTCCATCTGCGCAAGGGCGTGAAATTCCACAACGGCCGCGAAATGACAGCGCAGGATGTCAAATACTCGCTGGACCGCGTGACCAATCCGGCCACGCAATCACCGGGTGCGGGTTTCTTTGGCTCGATCGCAGGCTTCGATGCGGCGGGGGATGCCGGGCTTTCGGGCGTGGCGGTTGTCGATCCGCTGACGGTGAAAATCACTTTGACCCACCCGGATGCAACCTTTCTGCATGTGATGGCGATCAATTTTTCGTCCGTCGTCCCGAAAGAGGCGGTCGAAGAGTTTGGCGCCGATTTCGGCAAACACCCGGTAGGGACCGGTGCCTACAAGATGACGGAATGGACCTTGGGGCAGCGGCTGGTCTTCGACAAGAACCCCGATTACTGGATGGCAGGCGTGCCCTATCTGGACCAGATCGTGTTTGAGGTCGGCCAAGAGCCTGTCGTGGCCCTGTTGCGCCTGCAAAAGGGCGAGGTTGACGTGCCCGGCGATGGCATTCCGCCCGCCAAATTCACCGAAGTGATGGGCGATCCGGCGCAGGCGGCGCGGGTCGTTCAGGGTGGGCAATTGCACACCGGCTATATCACTCTGAACGTGACTACGCCGCCCTTTGATAAGGTCGAGGTGCGTCAAGCGGTCAATATGGCGATCAACAAAGACCGGATCGTGCAAATCATCAACGGGCGCGCGGTGCCTGCGAACCAACCGCTGCCGCCGTCGATGCCCGGCTATACCAAGGATTACAAAGGCTATACCTATGATGTTGAGGGCGCGAAAAAGCTCTTGGCCGATGCCGGGTTGGCCGATGGCTTCGAGACCGACCTCTACGTCATGAACACCGACCCGAACCCGCGCATCGCACAAGCGATCCAGCAAGATCTTGCGGCCATCGGGATCAAGGCCAATATCCAAAGCCTCGCCCAGGCCAATGTGATCGAAGCGGGTGGTGCAGGCACCGCCCCGATGATCTGGTCGGGCGGCATGGGCTGGATCGCGGACTTCCCCGATCCGTCAAACTTCTACGGTCCGATCCTCGGGTGTTCGGGTGCAGAAGCAGGTGGCTGGAACTGGTCGAAATATTGCAACAAGGATCTGGATGCGATGGCGGTGACTGCCGACAGCATGTTTGATCCGGCCAAATCGGACGAGCGTTTGAAAATGTGGTCGGATATCTACATGGGTGTGATGAAAGACGCGCCTTGGGTGCCGGTGTTCAATGAGGAACGCTACACGATGAAATCGGAACGCATGGGCGGTGAAGATGCGCTTTACGTCGATCCGGTGTCGATTCCGGTCAACTATGATTACGTCTGGGTCAAACAGTAATGTGCAAGGCCTGCAACTACACCATTCACGGCGCGCAGCACCATTTCGGCTGGGACAATTCCCTGACCCCGGCGCTGCGCGCCGAACCGGGCTCGACGATCCGGTTCAACTGTCAAGACTCATCGGCGGGCCAGCTTGGCCCGTCATCCACCGTGGCCGATGTGGTTGCTTTGGATTTTGGCAAGATCAACCCGGTCTCGGGACCGATCTTTGTCGAAGGCGCAAGGCCCGGCGATGTGCTGAAAGTGACGCTTGAGAGCTTCACCCCGCAGCCTTTTGACGGGCGCGGTTTTGGCTGGACCGCCAATATTCCGGGCTTTGGCCTGTTGGCGGATCAGTTTCTCGAACCCGCACTGAACGTGTGGTCCTATGATCCATCCAGCATGGCACCTGCCCTTTGGGGCAAATCGGCCCGCATTCCACTGAAGCCCTTTGCAGGGACCATTGGCTTGGCCCCTGCCGAAATGGGCCATCACTCAGTTGTTCCCCCGCGCCGGGTGGGCGGCAACCTTGACATCCGCGACCTGACGGCGGGGGTGACACTCTATCTGCCGGTCGAGGTTGAGGGGGCCTTGTTCAGCGTGGGCGATACCCATGCCGCACAGGGCGATGGCGAGGTTTGCGGCACGGCGATTGAATCGCCGATGGATGTGGTGCTGACGCTGGAGCTGGTCAAGAACACGCCGCTGAAGATGCCGCGGTTCACCACCCCCGGCCCGGTGACGCGCCATCTGGATGCCAAGGGCTATGAGGCGACCACCGGCGTTGGTCCCGATCTGATGGCAGCCTCACGCGATGCAGTGGCGGGAATGGTTGATCTCTTGTGCGCCCAGCAGGGCATTTCAGCGGTCGAGGCCTATATGCTCTGCTCGGTCTGCGGTGATCTGCGGATTTCCGAGATCGTTGACATGCCGAACTGGGTTGTCAGCTTCTACTTCCCGCGCTGCGTGTTTGAATGACGCTTGTGGCAGATATCGCAACAGGTTCCGGGGCCACACTGGCCCCGGAAATCGTTTTGACCATTGATCGGCTGACCGTATCGGTGCGAACCGAAACCGGGGTGAAGCCGCTGGTGCGCGACCTGTCGTTCACCCTGCGCCGAGGCGAAACCCTGTGCATTGCGGGCGAGAGCGGGTCGGGGAAATCTGTCACAGCCCTTGCGATCATGGGCCTGTTGCCGCCGCCTGCGGTGCGGGTCACGGGCGGCAGCGTGGCATTGGGGCCGACAGTGCTGACCGAGATTTCCGAGCCGCAGATGCGCGCCATCCGGGGCGACCGGATCGCCATGATCTTTCAGGAACCGATGACCAGCCTGAACCCGGTGATGACCGTGGGCACCCAACTGGTCGAGGCAATCCGCGCGCATGAACCTGTCAGCCGTGCCGAGGCCCGCAGCCGCGCGCAAGAAGCCTTGCGCGCGGTGCGGCTGTCGCAACCCGAGCGGCGGATGACTCAATTCCCACATGAGTTGTCGGGTGGAATGCGCCAACGCGTGATGATCGCGATGGCCTTGGCCCTGCGCCCCGAGGTGCTGATTGCCGATGAACCGACCACAGCACTGGATGTGACCGTGCAGCGCGAGGTTCTGGACTTGCTGCGCGATTTGCAGCGCGAAACCGGAACCGCGATCATCTTGATCACCCATGACATGGGCGTGGTGGCCCAAATGGCTGATCGGGTGATCGTGATGCGCGATGGGGCCATGGTGGAAGCGGCCCCGGTGAAGCAGCTTTTCACCCAGCCGCAGGCGCAATATACCCGCGATCTTCTGGCCGCAGTGCCACGCATGGGGCATGGGGCAGAGCGCGTCGCCCCTGCCGTCCCTTCCCAGACTGTGGCGCGGCTCACCGATGTTGTGGTGCGCTTTCCGCTCAAAGGCGGGGTGCTTGGCCGCACCACGCATCTGGTTCATGCCGTCGAGGGCGTCAGCCTTGATATCCGCCGAGGCGAGACTTTTGCTCTGGTCGGTGAAAGCGGCTGCGGCAAATCCACCATCGCCAAGGCCATGGTGGGACTGGTGCCGCATCAGGGCCGGATCGAAATTGCCGGCCAAGTGTTGTCAGACCTGACCCATGCCCAGCAAAAGGACATGCGCCGCCGGGTGCAGATGGTGTTTCAAGACCCGATGGCCGCCCTTGACCCGCGGATGACGGTGGGGGATCAGATTGCCGAACCCTTGTTGATCCACAGCATCAGCAGCGCCACGGACCGGCGCAGTCGCGCCGCCGATCTGATGGCCCGTGTCGGGCTGACCACGGATCAGCTTGACCGCTATCCCCACGAATTCAGCGGCGGTCAGCGCCAGCGCAT
>JAGPBG010000398.1 GCA_018063485.1 Cypionkella sp. | reverse complement strand
AGCGTCGATCTATGGGCTTGATATCCTTGCCCCCGCGATTGAGGATCAGGCCAACAACACCACCCGCTTTCTGGTGATGGCGCGAGCGCTTGATCTTTCGCGGCGGGCCGATCAGATGATGACGACTTTTGTGTTTCGCGTCAGGAACATCCCGGCGGCGCTTTACAAGGCGATGGGCGGTTTTGCCACCAATGGTGTGAACATGACCAAACTCGAAAGCTATATGGTCGGCGGCAGCTTTACCGCGACCGAGTTTTACGCCGATATCGAGGGCCATCCCGAGGATGCAAATGTGCAGCTTGCCATGGAAGAGCTGCGCTATTTCACTTCGCAGCTCACGGTGCTGGGTGTTTATCCCGCCGACCGTCGCCGCGGCTAAACTCAGCGGCGCTGACTGGCGCGGTAGCGGTTTTCGATTTCGGCGGCCATTTGCGCCACCCGCTGATCGAAATGGCGATCCATCCGACCGCGTGCCAGCCGCATGGATTGCAAGAACAACCTTGCGCCCATGGTCTTGGGGGTTACTTCCAGCCCGACATGCAAACGCGTATGATTGGCCGACATTTCGATCAGATCCAGCACCGCATTGCCGCCAATCGCGGTTGAGCCACCGTCAAAGCCCAAGCGGCCCGGCGCGTCCCAATCCTTCAGTGCAAGATGAATGTTGCGCTCTTTGCCCCGAAACTTGAAGCTTGACTGCCAAGACATGCCAATTCCGGGGCGACTTAGCGTATCTGTGCGCGTCACATCGGCACCCCGCCGCATGGCAGCACGCTCCCATCCGTCAAAATCTGTCAGTACCTCATGCACAAAGGCCAACGGCGCTTCGATATCTTGCCGCGTTGTCAGTTTCATGTGTTCCGATCCCTCTTTCCCGATCTTTGATGCACACTGCGTGACAACCGACCGAATGTCATTTTTCAGTGAATCTGGCCTTAATCAAGGCGATCCGCAAGCCAATTGCTGATCAGGAAACGCGCAATCGCGCCTTTACGGCTGGCTTTGATCACCCGATGCCGGCCTGCCATGATTTGCACCATCTCTTCGCGGCTGACCCAAAGCGCATCTTGCAGCTCTTCCCGGTCAAGCGTGATTTCGGTGCTGGTGGCTTCGGCGTGGCAGCCAAACATCAACGAGGCCGGAAACGGCCAGGGCTGACTGGACAGATAGCGCACCGCGCCGATTTGAACGCTGGTTTCTTCTGCCACCTCGCGGCGTACAGCGGCCTCCATCGTCTCACCTGGCTCGACAAATCCGGCCAGCAGGGAATACATCCCCTCGGGCCAGACCGCATTGCGCCCCAGCAACAGCTTGTTGCCCGAGGTTACCAGCATGATCACTACCGGATCGGTGCGCGGAAAGTGCTGCGCGCCGCAATCGGGGCACAGGCGCTGCCATCCCGACAGCACCGGGATCGACGCCGTTCCGCAAGCCGCACAGAACCCGTGGCTGGAATGCCATTGGGCCAGCGCCTTGCCGGTTGCCGCCAATTCCGCCTCACGTGCAGTGAGCAGAGCCATCACGCCGCGCAGATCCTGAAAACTGAACTCATCATCCAGCGCCGGGTGTCGTTGCGCGGACTGGTCCACAAACCCCGGCGCGCCGAGATCGGCATCATGGCTTTCTGGTGCCCAAGCCGAGATATCCTGGGCAAACCGGGCGATTTCTCCATCCATCCCCAGAAAGATCGGTGGCCTTGCCCCGTGCAAGGCCGCATGATCCGCCGACAACCAGCCCAACATCTCATCGCGCCAGATCAGCGGCTTTCCGCGCCAGACCGGCAATATCCGCCCTTGCAACAGCAGTTCGGCAACTTTGCCCGTGTCGCTGCGCAAAAAAGCGGCTCGATCAAGGGCTGAGCCGCCAAAGGTTACCTGTTCCGCATGTCGCATGGCGTCCCCGCTGTATCGGCCGGTAATGCCCGGCCATGATGCTACATGCCATCTCTGCCCGGTTACGGCAAAGATTCGCAGCTTATGGGAATAATGCAACTTATGCGCGAATTATCCAATCTGCTACATCTATAATGTTTTGTTTTGACTGGGAGAATGCGAAAACGGGCCCGAATTGGTTGGCCGTTTGGGCCATGCACCAGGCAATGCCTCAAAGGGCGGATTCATTTGGCTCGATCCCGATCACATTTGACAGCAAAGCCGGGCACTGGCCTGCATGTGCGGTTGATGGCGACGTCTGATTTGCATGCGCATCTTGTGGGGTGGGATTACGATACAGACCGGGCGGTGCCTGGGCATGGGTTGGCACGTGTTGCGGGTCTGGTTCAGGTCGCGCGCGCTGAGCATGAAAACAACATGCTCTTTGACAATGGCGATTTTCTCAACGGCAGCCCCTTGGGCGACCACAGCGCCGCCGTGCCGCGCCTGAGCAGAAGGCACCCGATGATCGCGGCGATGAATGTGCTGAACTATGATGCCGCGACATTGGGCAACCATGAGTTCAGCGAAGGGATGTACCATCTCAGCCGTGCTTTGGCGGGGGCACGGTTTCCCATTGTTGCCACGAATTTTCGCCCAAAGCAGGGCGGCGATTTTGTGCCGCCCTTCCTTATTCTGGAGCGGATATTCAAGGATGAGTTCGACCGACCGCAGCCGCTGAAGATCGGGGTGATCGGATTCATGCCGCCGCAAACGCGGCTTTGGGAGGCAGACCATCTGCAAGACCGTTTTCTGATTGGCGATATCGTGACCGAGGCACGCCGTGTGCTGCCACAATTGCGAGCGTGTGGGGCCGAAATCGTGGTGGCACTTGCGCATTCCGGTATGCAAAGCGGTGGCCATTCCGGTGATGGTGAGAATGTTGCACAGGCCCTATCAAAGCTTTCGGAAATCGACGCGGTTTTCGCCGGCCATATCCATGAGACCTATCCGGCGCAGCGGATCTGCGCTGCAACCTCTCACGATGCCCCGGTGGCGATGCCGGGGCTTTTCGGATCGCATCTGG
>JAGPBG010000045.1 GCA_018063485.1 Cypionkella sp. | reverse complement strand
TCGGTTACCGCAGGCGCTGCTTCAGTGCTTGCCGCCTCAGTCGTCGCGGTTGTGGTCTCAGTGGCCGCTGCTTCGGTTGTCGCCGTCGCTTCATGCGCCACGGCAGCTTCCATGTTGAACCAGCTCCGCATCTTGGCCTCATCGCCAAAGAAGCTGTTATACCAGACCATCCCGGCAAACACCGCCCCCAGCGCCAGCACGCCCAGCGGGATCAGCATCACCGACGGGCTTTCATGCGCATGATCATAGGCATGGGTGTCGCCCTTGGGCTTGCCGTAAAACGTCATGAACATCAGCCGCCACGAGTAGAACGAGGTCATGAACGCCGCCACCACCAGCAAGATGAAAGCGTAGTTCGAGCCGACCCAGGCGCTTTCGATCACCGCGTCTTTCGACAGGAAGCCTGCAAAACCAATATGCGTCAGCGGAATGCCAACGCCGGTAATCGCCAGCGTTCCGATCATCATCGCCCAGAAAGTCAGCGGGATCTTCTTGCGCAAACCGCCATAGTTGCGCATGTCCTGCTCATGGTGCATCGCATGGATAACCGAGCCTGCGCCAAGAAACAGCATCGCCTTGAAGAAGGCGTGGGTGAAGAGGTGGAACATCGCCACCGGATACATGCCAACACCAGCGGCAACAAACATGTAACCAAGCTGCGAGCAGGTGGAATAGGCGATCACGCGCTTGATATCGTTTTGAACCAGACCGACGGTCGCGGCAAAAAACGCTGTCGTCGCACCGATCACCACGATCATTGCTTTGGCATCAGGTGCATATTCATAAAGCGGAGACATCCGGCAAACGAGGAAAACCCCCGCCGTTACCATCGTTGCGGCATGGATCAGCGCCGACACCGGTGTTGGGCCTTCCATCGCATCGGGCAACCAGGTGTGCAAGAACAGTTGCGCCGATTTGCCCATGGCACCAATGAACAGCAAGACCCCGATCAGGTTCGCCGCATTCCAATCGGCCCACAAGAAATGCAACTGCGTCTCGGCCAGTTTCGGCGCTGCCGCGAAGACATCATCCAGCCGGATCGAATCCGTCAGATAAAACAGCCCGAAAATCCCCAGCGCAAAGCCGAAATCGCCAACCCGGTTGACCACAAAGGCCTTGATCGCCGCCGCATTGGCGCTTGGTTTCTTGTAGTAGAACCCGATCAAAAGATATGAGGCGACGCCCACACCCTCCCAGCCAAAGAACATCTGCACCAGATTGTCGCTGGTGATCAGCGCCAGCATCGCAAAGGTAAAGAAGGAAAGATAGGCAAAGAACCGCGCCTTGTAGGCCTCGCCATGGGTCCAATTCTCATCATGCGCCATATAGCCAAAGCTATACAGATGCACCAAGGCCGACACCGTGTTCACCACCACCAGCATGATCGCCGTCATCCGGTCCAGCCTTATGCCCCAGTCTGTGGACAGGCTGCCGGACTCGATCCAGCGCAGAATGGTGATATGTTGGGTGTCGCCCTGAAAAGTCAGGAAGATATACCAGCTCAGGGCGGCTGCCAGAAACAGCAGCCCCGTGGTGATAACCTGCCCGGCACGTTCGCCGATAAACCGCCAGCCAAAGCCGCAGATCAGCGCGCCGACCAAAGGCGCAAACAGGGTGACAGTAGCGCTGAGTTGATAATCCATGCTCTCAGCCCTTCATCACGTTGACGTCTTCGACGTCGATGGTGCCACGGTTGCGGAAGAACGCCACCAGGATTGCCAGACCAATGGCCGCTTCTGCCGCCGCCACTGTGAGGACGAACATGGTGAACACCTGTCCCACCAGATCGCCCATATAGGACGAGAAGGCGACAAAGTTGATGTTGACCGCCAGCAGCATCAACTCGATCGACATCAAGATCACGATCACATTCTTCCGGTTCAGGAAGATGCCAAAAATCCCGATGACGAACAGCGCCGCCGCCACGATCAGATAATGTTCTAGGCCTACCATCTTCGTCCCTCCGGGTCTTTGCCCGTTGCCGTCATTCCTTGACTTCGCAGAGCGGGGAAAACGCCACCGCTCTGCGAAACTTACAACCCCTGCCCCGGCTTCACGTCGATCAATTCCATCGCCTTGGCCGGATCGCGCCACATCTGATGCAGCACGTTCTGGCGCTTCACATCCTTGCGGTGACGCAGGGTCAAAACAATCGCACCGATCATCGCCACCAGCAGGATCAGACCCGCCAATTGGAACAACATCAGATATTTATCATAGATCAACAGCCCCAGCGCGCGGGTGTTTTCCACCTGAGCCGCATCGGGTGTGACCGCCGCACGCAGGCCCAAGGCCCCATCCGCCTGCACCCAGGCGCCAATGCCCAGCACCAGTTGCATGATGATCACCACCGCAACCAGCAGGCCCAGCGGCATATAGCGGCTCATCTCGCCCTTCAACGCGGCGAAATCAACGTCCAGCATCATTACCACGAACAAGAACAACACCGCCACCGCGCCCACATAAACGATGACCAGCAGCATCGCCACAAACTCGGCCCCCAACAGCACGAACAGCCCCGAAGCCGACAGAAAGGTCAGGATCAGCCACAGCACCGAATGCACCGGATTGCGCGACAGCGTCACCAAAAGCCCTGCGCTTACCAGCACCGTGGCAAAGGCGTAGAAAGCCAGATCAGCAATGGTCATGGCGCTTTCTCCTCGGTTTCTGCAAAGACGGATTGCGCAATCTCAAGCGCCTTTTGCATGGCGGGCAAGCCGCCGAACATCGACATTTGCCAGATCACTTCGGCGATCTCGCGTTTGGTGGCCCCGGCCGAAAGCGCCTGTTTCACCGTCAACCGCATCTGCGGCTCGGCTTGCGCGCCCAGCACTGTCAGCGCCGCAATCGTCACCAACAAACGGGTGCGCGCATCAAGACCCTCGGGGTTGAAGGTCTTGCCGAACCACGCCTCAAGCATGTCCTTGGGCATGGTCGGAAACAGCTTCTCAAAGCCCTTCACATCCACGCCTTCCAATGCAGGCTTGAAGGCAGCCGCCATCTGCTGGCCCTGCTCCATCATCTGCTTGAAGATCTGAGTGAATGCGTCGGTCATCTGCGGGCCTCAACGGTAAGGGGCATCAAGTTCAAGGTTGCGGGCAATTTCAGACTCCCAGCGGTCGCCATTGTCGAGCAGTTTGGCTTTGTCGTAAAACAGCTCTTCACGGGTTTCGGTCGAAAATTCGAAATTCGGCCCTTCCACAATCGCATCCACGGGGCAAGCTTCCTGGCAAAAACCGCAATAGATACATTTGGTCATGTCGATGTCATAGCGGGTGGTGCGGCGGCTGCCATCCTCACGCGGCTCGGCGTCAATGGTGATCGCCTGCGCCGGGCAAACCGCTTCACACAGCTTGCAAGCGATGCAGCGCTCTTCGCCATTGGGATAACGGCGCAGAGCATGTTCGCCCCGGAACCGCGGGGAAAGCGGGCCCTTTTCATGCGGATAGTTGATCGTCACCTTGGGGGCGAAGAAATACTTCATCCCCAGTTTGAAGCCGACAAGAAAATCCGACAGCAGGAAGTATTTCGTCGCGCGGGTCCAGTCGATTTGTGTCATCATCAGCCCCCAATCGTCCAGCGTGCCCAAAGGCCGCCCAACACTTCATATTTCGCCAGGAACGACACCAGAACCACCCAGAACAGCGACAGCGGCAGGAACACTTTCCAGCCAATGCGCATCAATTGGTCATAGCGGTAGCGCGGCACGATCGCCTTCACCATCGAGAACATGAAGAAGAAGAACAGCATCTTGATGACAAGCCACAAGATCCCATCCGGCAGCCCCGGAACGGGCGACAGCCAGCCGCCAAAGAACAGGATCGAGATCAGCGCGCACATCAGCACCACGGCCATCAACTCGCCGATCATGAAGAGCAGGAACGGCGTCGAGGAATATTCCACCTGATAGCCCGCCACCAATTCCGATTCCGCCTCGGGCAGATCGAAGGGCGGACGATTGGTTTCGGCCAGTGCCGAGACAAAGAACAACACCACCATCGGCAGATGCGGTAGCCAATACCAGTTCAAAAAGCCATAAGACCCCGATTGCGCCCGCACGATATCGCCGAAATTCAGGCTTCCGGTGGTGATGATAACACCGATGATGATCAGCCCCAGCGACACCTCATAGGAAATCATCTGCGCAGCCGAGCGCAACGACCCAAGGAACGGGTATTTCGAGTTCGACGCCCAACCGCCCATGATCACGCCGTAAACCTCAAGCGAAGATACCGCAAAGATATACAGCACGGCCACGTTGATATCGGAAATGACCCAACCGTCATTGAAGGGAATGGCGACCCAAGCCATGATCGGCAACACGAAGGTCAGCATCGGGGCAAGGAAGTAAACCGGGCGGTCAGCCCCTGCCGGGATCACGATTTCCTTGACGATATATTTGATGAAATCGGCAAAACTTTGCAGCAAACCAAACGGCCCGACCACGTTCGGCCCCTTGCGCATCTGCACCGCAGCCCAGATTTTGCGGTCGCCATACATCAGGAAGGCCAAAGCCACCAGAATCGCCACCACGACGAGAAGGCATTCTCCAAGGATCAAAAGGAAGATCCCGAGGGTGGTTTGCGTGAAGAATTCAACCATTTTTCATCCTCAGATCGTCGGTATTCCCTGGTCGCCACAATCGCGCACCGTCACTTCGGCGTCGATGGTCTTGAACCCTTGGGGCAGTGCTGCCGAGATGGTGTAAACCGCATCCCCGCGCCAATTTCCAGCCGTTTGTGCAACATTCGTGCGAACATGTCGCGCAAATCCGAACCCCCGGATCAGCGCATATTGCGCCGCTGCACAGCGCGCATAGGCGTCCACGTCCTGGGTATTGCGCGCGCCCTTCATCTGCACGCGAAAATTTACCAGATCCCCGTCCAGCAAGATCGTCTCGATCCCCAGATAGGTCGGCGTGAACCCGGCCTGCGCCACTTGCCCACCCTGCTCGGCGCAAGCCGACAACGCCGCAAAAGCGACGGTCAGCGCGGCAAAGGGGGCGATGCGGTGGATCATTCAGCGGCCATCTTGATTTTTGCGCGGTCGGCTTCCATCGCAGCCAACTCTCCCATCACCGCCGAAGCGCGGGCGATCGGGTTGGTCTGATAATAGCCTTTATAGACGGGGCGGAACGTCGCCTGACCCATCTCACGCAGCGCAACCGGCTGCCAGTCATTGGCCGCAACCGTGTCGATCGCCGCCAGATGCGGATGCGCCGTCATCAAGGCCTTGCGCAGTGCCACCAGCGAATCCCAAGGCAGCGCACGCCCGAGTTCCGCCGACAAAGCCCGCAAAACAGCCCAGTTTTCCTTGGCCTCCCCCGGCGCAAACCCGGCCCGCATCGCCAATTGCGGGCGGCCCTCGGTGTTCACGAATATCCCGTTCTCTTCGGTATAGGTCGCCGCTGGCAGGATGATGTCGGCGCGACTGGCACCACGGTCGCCGTGGCTGCCCTGATAGATCACGAACGGACCTGCCGCGATGTCCACCTCATCGGCACCAAGGTTATAGATCACCTCGGCCCCGTCTGTTGCCGCATTCAGCCCGCCTTCGGTCACTGCGCCTACATCCATCGCCCCAACGCGGGCGGCGGCGGTGTGCAGCACCAGGAGCTTGGCCCCAGAGCCCTGCGCATAGGCCATTGCATGTGCCAGAACCGCCTCGCCATCGGCCTCGTTCAACGCACCCTGCCCGACGATCACCATGGTATCTGGCTTTTCGGTCACACGCCCCACCAGATCGGCCAAAGCGGCACGGTCAGTCCCCATGTGCTTGTAATCATAGCTCAGATCAGCCGCTTGGCCGATCAACCCGACCGTGGCGCCATTCACCCAAGCCTTGCGGATGCGGGCGTTCAGAACCGGGGCCTCAAGACGCGGATTGGTGCCGATCAGCAGAATGGTCTTGGCGCTGTCGATATCCTCAATCGAGCCCGTGCCAACATAGCCCGACCGGTTGCCAATCGGCAAACGCGCGCCATCGGTGCGGCATTCGATCTTGCCGCCCATACCCTCAATCATCTGCTTCAGCGAAAAGATCGCCTCGACCGGGGCCAGATCGCCCACCAAAGCCGCAACCTTCTTGCCCTTCATCGCCGCAGAAGCAGCGGCCAAGGCCTCGGCCCAGCCGGCTTTGCGCAAGCGCCCGTTCTCACGGATATAAGGCGTATCAAGCCGCTGACGGCGCAGGCCATCCCAGATGAAACGGGTCTTGTCGGAAATCCATTCCTCGTTCACGCCATCATGGTTGCGCGGCAGAATCCGCATCACTTCGCGGCCCTTGGTGTCAATGCGAATGTTGCTGCCCAAAGCGTCCATCACGTCGATGCTTTCGGTCTTGGTCAACTCCCAAGGCCGCGCGGTGAAGGCATAAGGCTTTGATGTCAGCGCGCCGACCGGGCACAGGTCGATGATATTGCCCTGCAAATTGCTGTCCAGGGTGGTGTTCAGATAGGTTGTGATCTCGGCATCCTCGCCGCGACCGGTCTGGCCCATCTGGCTTACACCCGCCACTTCGGTGGTGAAGCGCACACAGCGGGTGCACGAAATGCAGCGCGTCATGGCCGTGGCGACCAGTGGCCCCAAATCCAGATCTTCCGAGGCGCGTTTCGGCTCGCGGAAGCGGCTGAAATCAACGCCGTATGCCACCGCCTGATCCTGCAAGTCACACTCGCCACCCTGATCGCAGATCGGGCAATCAAGCGGATGGTTGATCAGCAGAAACTCCATCACGCCCTCACGGGCCTTTTTCACCATCGGCGAGTTGGTTTTCACCACCGCAGGCTCGCCATTGGGGCCGGGGCGCAGATCGCGCACCTGCATCGCACAACTTGCCGTGGGTTTCGGCGGCCCACCCACCACTTCGACCAGACACATCCGGCAATTGCCCGCAATTGTCAGCCGCTCATGATAGCAAAAGCGCGGAATCTCGATCCCGGCGACCTCGGCCGCCTGAATGATCGTCATCGCGGGATCAACTTCCACTTCGATGCCGTCAATGACCAGTTTCTTCAGGTTAGACATGCAGCGCGCCCTTCCGCTTCATCAATCCCAACACCCCGCGCGAACGGGCAAGCAGCCCCAACGCAGGCTTAGGGGCCTCATCCGATTTTTTCCGTTGAATGGCAACGGCTTTCATACGCGCCTGAATGTCGCGCATCATGAAATCCGTGCGAGATGACATCGCTGCCCGCAGATAGCCAATGGCTGCGCGCAGGTGCCCCCTGATCGCTTTTGCAAACCGATGGCCAACGGGTTGGGTCATTTCCAGGACCTCAACAGTGTTCCGGCCAATGTGCCCTTGGCAATCTCATCGCGCCCCACCTTGCAATAGCTTTCCGCATCGCCCTCGACAGCGCCAGCCGCTTTCAGATAGGCAGCAGCCAGCCCCTTGATCCGGGCCTTTTCGGTCTTGTCCTTCAAGAAAGCCTTCACATCAGCCTCTTTATAGCCCTTGTCGCGGGCATAGGATTCCAGGTCGTTCAGCTTTTGCAACACGACGAACATCTTGGCCGAAATTGACGGGCAGGTGCTGCGGATCACATCGCCGACGCGCCCGGCGACCAGCGAGTCATTGATGTGCTTTTCGGTGTTCAGCGGCTCCAGCGCCAGCGCGGGGGTGGCGGCAAGCATCGCGATCAGGGTCAGAAATTTCAGCGTTTTCATCGGGGCCTCCTTGGCTTTTCCAAAGCCAGAGATAGGACGACAGGCGGCTGTTATGCCATGACAAGGCTGTGATTTCGGCAGGTTATCGCCTTGCAAGACGGAATTTGTCATGCGCACCCCCCGTCAAAAACCCATTGTCCCGCGGCAAACCGCCCCAGCGCGCGCGGATCAATCCTGCTGTTGCGGCTGGCACAGAACGCCACGGCCACGCGCTTGGCCTCTAGCCCCTGATCATTGGCGAAGGGAGCGCCCTCGCGGGCAACGCTCATTTCTGCGCCGACTGAAACCGGTTGCAGATCGACAATATAAGACACGCCATCGCGGACAATCGCCACCGGCCCGCTGGCAGCAAGCGGCATCGGCCGGGAAACCGGCACCCCACAAGCTGTCAACAGAACCATCGCCATTGCCGCCGACCCCTTCATTCCGCCGCCATTGCGCCCATGCGGCCGGTTTTCTTGGCCTTGATCCGATCCTCGATCTCGCCCCGGAAATGCCGCACCAGCCCCTGAATCGGCCAGGCCGCCGCATCCCCCAGCGCGCAAATCGTATGGCCTTCGACCTGCTTGGTCACATCCAGCAGCATGTCGATTTCCTCGACCTCGGCCTCGCCGCGCACCAACCGGTCCATCACCCGCATCATCCAGCCGGTGCCCTCGCGGCAAGGCGTGCATTGGCCGCAGGATTCGTGCTTGTAGAATTTCGACAACCGCCAGATCGCCTTGATCACATCGGTGCTCTGATCCATCACGATCACCGCCGCCGTGCCCAGACCCGACTTCTGCTCGCGCAGCCAGTCGAAATCCATGATCGCCTCGTCGCATTGCGCCGCATTCAGCATCGGCACCGAAGACCCGCCGGGGATCACCGCCTTGATGTTTTTCCAACCGCCCCGCACGCCGCCGCAATGGCGGTCGAGCAGCTCTTTCAGCGGAATCGACATCACCTCTTCCACCACGCAAGGATTGTTCACATGCCCCGAGATACCAAACAGCTTGGTGCCTGCATTGTTTGGCCGCCCAAAGCCTGCGAACCACTCTGCCTCGCGCCGCAGGATGGTTGGCACAACGGCAATGGATTCGACATTGTTCACCGTGGTCGGGCAGCCATAAAGCCCCGATCCCGCCGGAAATGGCGGCTTCATCCGCGGCATTCCCTTCTTGCCCTCAAGACTTTCCAGAAGCGCCGTTTCCTCGCCGCAGATGTAGGCCCCCGCGCCGTGATGCAGATAGCAGTCGAAATCCCAACCGGATTTCGCCGCGTTCTTGCCCAGAAGGCCAGCGTCATAACATTCGTCCAAAGCCGCCTGCAATGCCTCACGCTCGCGGATGTATTCGCCACGAATATAGATGTAGCAGGCATTGGCCCCCATCGCGAAGCTGGCAATCAGCGCGCCTTCGATCAGTGTATGGGGATCGTGCCGCATGATCTCGCGATCCTTGCAGGTGCCGGGCTCGGATTCGTCGGCGTTGATCACCAGATAGCTGGGTCGCCCGTCCGACTGCTTGGGCATGAACGACCATTTCAGACCGGTCGGAAACCCAGCCCCGCCCCGGCCACGCAGCCCCGATGCCTTCATCTGCTCGACAATCGTGTCGCGCCCCCGCGCAATGATCGCGGCGGTGCCATCCCAATGGCCACGCGCCTTCGCCCCTGCGAGGCTGCGCTCATGCATCCCGTAAAGGTTGGTAAAGATGCGATCCTGATCCTTGAGCATGTTGCCCCTCTCCTCAATTCCGACGCGCGCGCCAGATGCGATATGTCACAACCAAGGCGAAGGCGAACCCCGCCAAAGCCGCAAAATCAAACAGCAAAACGAATTTGGGCGGCCAGCCCATCTCGCCGCCAATTTTCTGCGCTACCAGCCAAAGCACAACGGTCCCGATCAGCACCAAGGCCGCCAGCCTTGCCTGCTTTGCCAGAGCCATTTCTTTGTCGTCAGCGCTCATGTTACCCTCAATGATGCCCGTGATCGTCATCCAGGGCGGGCGAAAGCTCTACCCCACCCGACCCCAGCAGCACGCCATAAACAGCAAAGCACAAAAGCCCGATCAGCACGGCGGGCGTCAGGCCGACAGCGCCCATCCAGCGCGCCAGACAGGCCCCAATGATGCCCGCCACCAGCGCCACGAGCCAACCGCCAGCCCAAGGGCCGTCAACCGCCGCATGGTCATGTGAATGATCCATCATCTCAGGCCCTCAATAATCATTGGTCTTGGCGCGGCGCAGGAATTCCTCCAGCCCCACCTCGCCGATCAGCTTTGCCTGAGCGACCCATCTGTCACGCGTCACACGGCCCCGGAAACCCTTGAGATTGCTGTCCATCCACTCGATCTCGTTGGCGCCCCAGGCGGAAATCTGGTCAAAATGGAAAATCCCCAGCTCATGGCACAGCTTTTCCAGTGCCGGGCCGATGCCTTCGATCCGCTTGAGATCATCGCCCCCACCCTTGCGCGCGGATTTCAAGCCCACGGGCCTGGTCCCCCCCGCAACCGGGGCAGCCACCACCTTGACCGCCACAGCCTTCACCTCGGCAACTTTCGCAGCAGGCGCGGCCTTGGCCGTCGTCGTCTTGCCCGATCCCGCGATCCAAGGCGTCA
>JAGPBG010000397.1 GCA_018063485.1 Cypionkella sp. | reverse complement strand
ACTTTGGGCGGCGATGCGTGAGGCATTGGACGCGCTATAGATCGGCCAGCAACCGCGCGGCAACCTCGCGCGGGGCGATCAAGGGCGCGCGATCCTCACCGGGGAAAAACCTAGCGCGGGTGGCGGTTGGCATTGGATCAGGGGTGACAATACGCACTTGCGGGCCGATCTTGATGTTTTCAGCCGCCCATGACCGTGCAAGCGCTATCTGCGCGGCCTTGCTGGCCCCGTAGGCACCAAAGAATTTCACGCCTGCGCGTGGATCGTCAAAGAACATCGCCTGGCCGTCACCCGCACGCAGCAAGGGTTCCACCATTGGAATCAGGCTGCCGGTCGCACGGGTGTTTATGGCCAGCGATTTATCCCAGTCCTTGGCGTCAAGCGAGCCTGCAGGCGACAGTGGGGCTGCATGAATTGCGCTATGCGCCCAGAAATGCAGATGGCCCCAGCGTTCATAGATCGACAGGCACAAATGCCGCATCGCGTCCTCATTGGTGATGTCCATCGGCGCGAGGGTAACGCCGCCCGCGCCCGGAAGTCCCAGTGCTTTGACGCGATCGTCAAGTTCCTCAAGCGCGCCCGTGGTGCGGGCAACGGCCACCACATGCCAGCCGCGCGCGGCCAGGTGTTCGGCCATAGCGGCTCCCAACCCGCGCGAGGCACCGGTGATCAGGGCAATGCGTTGGGTCATGGGCTGGCCTTTGTGCAAGCGATTGGTTGTGCCCGATTAAGCCCAAGGGAGGCAAAGGGCAAGGGGAGCAGGCGGTTATGAACCAACCGTCGCATTGTGGCGGGTTCGCCATTCGGCAAGGGCCGCATCGGGGTTGCCGCTCGCGCCAATCCAATCCCAGAACGTCGCAAAATCATGGTCGATCGTTTCCAGGCGCATCGTTAGCACATGGGTTTTATCCGCAAGGTAATGATGGATATTTTGGGTGATTGTGTCGATCATATCCATGGCGACATCAAGATCAGGGGTGGCCGGCGCGCGCAGATTGATATTCAACAGATGCGCCTCGCGGTAGGCTTTGATCATGCCATATTTGCGCCGGGCCAGAAATGAGGCGGCGACGGCATCGCGATCACGGATCAGGTGGACATAATGGGCGTTGTCGCCAAAGGCATTTTGCAGGCGACCAAGGGTCCAGGCCAAGCGATTGTCCACCTCGATATGGCGCTTGGGGAAGGCAAAGCGGGCGGGGCCGGTCAGAAAGCTGCGAGTCTCATGGCCAGTGGTGAAGTTGCGGATATGGCGGGCGGCGCGCGAAAACGTCAGCGAGCCACAGCGGCCGGTGCACAGGACGAAGACGTTATCGGGGGTCATGCCAGGTGTCTCGCAAGCGTTATTCAGTGGCTTTCATCTGGAATCCTTCTTCCAGTTTGTCCGACGGAGTTATGGGATAATCACCCGAGAAACAGGCATCGCAGAATTTTGGGCTTGCCGGATCGCGGCCAGCGGCTTCACCTGCGGCACGGTAAAGGCCGTCGAGTGAGACGAATTTGAGGCTGTCAACGCCGATCCACTCGCGCATTTCTTCTTCGGTCATGGTGGCGGCAAGAAGTTTTGAGCGTTCGGGGGTGTCTACCCCATAAAAGCAGGGCCAGGCGGTGGGCGGAGAGGCGATGCGGAAGTGAACCTCGGCAGCACCTGCCTCAAGGATCATGTCCTTGATCTTGCGGCTTGTGGTGCCGCGCACGACGGAATCGTCGACCAGAATCACCCGCTTGCCCTTGATCAGCGCGCGGTTGACGTTGAGTTTCAGGCGCACGCCCATATTTCGGATCTGTTCAGACGGCTCGATGAAGGTGCGGCCCATGTATTGGTTGCGGATGATCCCCATGGCGTAGGGGATGCCCGATTGCTGCGAATAGCCGATGGCGGCGGGGGTGCCAGAATCGGGAACAGGGCAAACCAGATCGGCGTCAACCGGGGCCTCTTTGGCCAGTTCCACCCCGATCCTGCGGCGGGTTTCATAGACCGAGAGCCCGCCCTGGACCGAATCGGGGCGGCTGAAATAGACGTGTTCAAAGATGCAAAATCGCGATTTGGCGGGGGCGAAGGGGCGGGTGGAGTGAACCTTGCCGTCTTCGATCACCACCATTTCGCCGGGTTCGATATCGCGGACAAACTCGGCACCGATGATATCAAGCGCGCAGGTTTCCGAGGACAGCGCCCAGGCGGAATCGCCCAGACGGCCCAGAACCAGCGGTCGCACGCCCAGGGGATCGCGCACGCCGATCAGTTTGCTGCGGGTCATTGCGACCACGGAAAACGCGCCTTCGACGCGGCGCAGCGCATCTTTGATGCGCTCGGAGATGTTCTTTTGGATCGAGCGCGCCATCAGATGGATGATACATTCGGAATCGCTGGAAGATTGAAAGATCGAGCCGCGCTCGACCAGTTCACGACGAAGGGCACTGGCGTTGGTGAGGTTGCCGTTATGGGCGATGGCCGCGCCCCCCATGGCAAATTCGCCAAAGAATGGCTGTACGTCGCGGATTGCGGTGGCGCCTTTGGAACCTGCGGTGGAATAACGCACATGGCCGATCGCAAGCGTGCCCGGCAGGGTATCCATCACATCGGCTTTGGTGAAATTGTCGCGCACATAGCCGAAACGATGGGCGGAATTGAACCCGGTTTCAGCGGCAAAGGCCACGATCCCGCCCGCCTCTTGCCCACGATGTTGCAAGGCGTGCAGGCCAAGCGCTACGAATTGCGAGGCATCAGCGACGCCGATCACGCCAAAGATGCCGCATTCTTCCTTGAGTTTGTCGTCATCAAAGGGATCGGCGAGGAAAGGGCGCATGGGGCCTCCGAATCCGGGTTTGGGATGGCCCTTCGTTTAGGGGGATTGACCGGTAGTGTCACGCCCCGAATGCGGGTTAAGGTTCAGTTGGTGCCTGCGGGGGCCACTTCGGTGGTGGTTGAAGACCCCGGCGCGCAGATCGCGGTCAGGCCATTATA
>JAGPBG010000396.1 GCA_018063485.1 Cypionkella sp. | reverse complement strand
TTCAAGGAATAGCTCGGGATGCGTGATCAGCGGGCTTGAGCCATCAATCCCGATGATTGCACCACCTTTGCACGGCAGGTTGCGCTGGTCTGATATAGGCCCGGCGCTTCGTGATGTTTTCCCGATGCGGCTGCGTCCAGTCGGACAGAGATCTTTGCAAGGTCGCCCTCCGTCAGCCCCATGTCTTCGGCGAACCGCCAAACTCTGGCGGGCATAAGCAAATGCAACACCAGCCCTTGAAAAACTCTCAAGAGCCAAAGCAAATGGATGTTCGGCACGCTGACGATGCCATTTTTCACACAGGTTCCCCATGCCCACTCCGCTCATTACCATCGGTCTGCTGATTGCATCAAATGTCTTTATGACCTTCGCGTGGTATGGCCACCTCAAACACACCGATGTCGCCCTGCCAAAGGTGATCCTGATCTCATGGGGTATCGCCTTGTTTGAATATTGCCTTGCGGTGCCCGCAAACCGCATCGGCTACGGTGCCATGAACGCAGCGCAATTGAAAACCATCCAAGAAGTGATCACTCTCACGATCTTTGCGATATTTTCGGTGACCTATCTGAAAGAACCGCTGGGCTGGAACCACGCCATAGGCTTTGCCTTCATCGCATTGGGGGCGTTCTTCATTTTCCACAAATGGGCCTGAGCGCACCGCAACTGGACAAAGCCGGCCGCAGACCCTACCCAAAGCCATGACTTTCCTGAACCGACACACCCCGCCAAAATCGTGACGCTTACCCTGCTCGCAGGCCTGTCGGCGCTGACGATGAACATCTTTCTGCCCTCACTGCCGGGAATGGCGAAATGGTTCGACGCGCCCTATGCGCTGATGCAGCTTTCCGTGGCGCTCTACCTTGCCCTCTCGGCAGTGCTGCAAGTGCTGATCGGCCCGATTTCTGATCGCTACGGCCGCCGCAACGTGATCCTTGCCGCCCTGATCCTGTTTCTTTTGGCCACACTGGGCACCCTGCTTGCGCCCGATGTCACCACCTTCCTGATCTGCCGCATGGCACTCTCACGCGCCGTAATGCGCGATATGATGTCCGAGGATGAAGCCGCCTCGATGATTGGCCATGTCACCATGGGCGATGGTATCGGCTTGCCCTCGGCCAATGCAGGCATCCTGTCGGTGCGCCCTGATCTGGCGCGCACCGCCTCGGGCCTTGGCGGTGCCATCATGATCGGCGGCGGCGCGGGGCTTGCCGCCCTTGCAGGCGCCTTGCTTACCCCCGGCTCGACCGAACTGCCACTGAACTTGCTGATGCTGGCCTCTTCCATCGCCTCGGTGCTGGCCATCCTCGCCGTCATGCGCCGCGCCCGCCGCCTTGGCCTTTAACGCAGGGCTTGACGGCGCAACTTTGCAAAGTCACCCTGCACTTTGCAAAGGAGCCCGCCATGGCCACTCAGAAACTCTACGCCGGGGCCAAACTGCGCGAATTGCGGGGCCGCCTTGCACTCACCCAACGCGCCTTTGCCGATAAACTCGGAATCTCTCTGCCCTATCTCAACCAGATGGAGAATAATCACCGCCCGGTTTCGGCCTCGGTGGTCCTCGGCCTTGCCCAGGAATTCGGCCTTGATGTCACCGAACTCAACGCCGGTGAAGGCGAACGGCTGGTCTCGGACATGCGCGAGGCCCTCGCCGATCCGGTCTTTGCCAAGGCCGCCCCGCCCTTGGCCGATCTGCGCCTTGCCGCCTCCAACGCCCCCGCCCTCGCCCGCGCCTTTCTTGATCTGCACCGCGCCTACCGGCAAAGCCACGAACGCCTCGCCTCGCTGGATGAGGCACTGGGGCGAGAAGACACTGCCCTGCGCGCCAGCCCTTGGGAGGAAGTGCGTGATTTCTTTCACTATTGCGACAATTACGTCGATGCCATCGACCGCGCTGCCGAACATTTCGCCGCCCAAGCACGCCCCGGCCAAGACCCGATGCTGTATGCCACCCAAGCCCTTGAAAAACGCGGGCTTACCGTTGACTACTCTGCCACTGGCCCGCTGCGCGCCTTTAACCCCGCCACCCGCAGCCTGCATCTTGCCGCCCGCGCCGCAGCACCCACCCAACGCTTTCAACTGCTGTATCAGGTGGCGCTGCAAACTCAGAACGAGTTGATCGAGGCCACGCTTGATCTTGCCCGCTTCCAAACACCAGAAGCGCGCGACATCGCCAAAATCGGCCTGGCCAATTACTTCGCCGGGGCGGCCCTGATGCCCTACCGCGCCTTCCTGGCTGCCGCCGAAGACACCCGCCACGATCTGGAACGCCTGTCCGATCTGTTCGGCGCCAGCATCGAACAGGTGGCGCACCGGCTTTCCACCCTGCAACGCCCCGGCCTCAAAGGCGTGCCCTTCTTCTTCGTCCGCGTCGATCAGGCGGGCACCATCACCAAACGCCATTCCGCTACCCGGCTGCAATTCGCCCGCTTTGGCGGCGCCTGCCCGCTTTGGAATGTCCACCGCGCGTTCGAAACCCCCGGACATTTCCTGCGCCAACTGGCCGAAACCCCCGATGGTGTGCGCTATCTCTGCCTTGCCCGCGATGTTGCCAAGCCCGGCGGAGCCTTTGCCGCACCGGTGCGCCGCTACGCCATTGGTTTGGGCTGCGAAATCACCCATGCCGCCAAACTGGTCTATTCCGACGGGCTTGATCTCAAAGGCCGGTTCGAACCGATCGGCATCTCCTGCCGCATCTGCGAGCGTAAAGACTGCCACCAACGCTCGGTCCCGCCCTTGGAACGCCGCCTGCGCGTCGATCCCGACCGGCGCGGCCTCTTGCCCTATGACATCGCCGACTGAGCCGGTTCCCTAGAACTTATCTGGAATTATCGTCTTCATCGTTAGTAAATCTCATGGGGGGCGGGGGTGTAAAACCCCCGCCCTTGCTTTGTCAGACCTTCAATCGCGCCCAGATATGATCCTTCAGCGCCGCGCGCTTCTTGCGCAGATGCTCTTCATCCTCTT
>JAGPBG010000044.1 GCA_018063485.1 Cypionkella sp. | reverse complement strand
GCCGACGTTTCCGCCCGCTCATACATCCCAAGCGAGGAAATCATTCCTTTTCAGCCCTTTGCCGGGCAATCCCAGAATCGACATCTGACACGCCCAGCAAGTTGGCAACAAGGCGCAGCATCTGATCTTCATCGGCATTGCGCTGGCCATCGGCAAGGGCCACCGACCACAGCGCCTGCAACAGATCAATGCGATGATCAAGCGGCACCGCGTCTTTCAGCGCCTTGGTGAAGCGGATGGTGTCGGGGGCCTGCAATTCCAGCGTCTCGGCCCGCTCACGCAGGGCGGCGGCTTCGGGGGCGGTGAGGCCGTGGCGCTGCATCAACACGCGGTCGATGCGCTCCACTTCTTCGGCAGAATACAGCCTGTCGGTGCGGGCCAGACGCACCAGCAGTGCCGCCAGCGCAAGGCGGGCGTCGGGATCGGGCAAAGGTTTGGGGGCGGGGGCCAGAAGGCCGCGAAGCAGGTCTGCGAACATGGTGGCAAACTACAGGCGCGTGCGGGACTTGCCAAGGGTGCGCGATGTCAGGTCTTGGTGAGTTTCTTGAACAGCGCCGCGATGCGCCCGGCCTCGTCCTCCATTCCGTAGGGGGGATTGAGGATGAACATGCCCGAGCCCTGCATCCGGTGCCCCTCACGGATCGGCGGAAACCGGACCTCGCTGCGCAGAGCCTCGGGGAATTGGGCGGCAAGCGTTGCCAACATCGTGGTATGGGAGCCAGCGGTCAGGATCGGATACCAAAGGGCGATGATGCCCACGTTCCATTTGCGCGAGATATTGCTCAGGTGCCTGGGGATGGCGTCGTAATCGTCTTTCACCTCATAGGAGGGATCAATCAGCATCAGCCCCCGGCGCGGGGTGGGAGGGGTGAGGGCCAGAGCCGTCTCAAAGCCGTCGCGCTGGTAGATATGGGTGTCCCAAGGGTTCAGGGCGTGGCGCAGGTGCTGGTGTTCGGCTGGGTGCAACTCGGCCAGATGGATGCTGTCCTGATCGCGCAGCGAAAGGGCGGCGATCAGCGGCGAGCCGGGATAGGCCATCGGACCATAGCTCGCGCGAACCTCGTTCAGGCGGTTGAGATAGGGGTGGTTCTTGGGAAAGAACGGCTCGGCCAGCGCGATGCCCGCCGCCGCCTCGCCGGTTTTGATCGCCTCATCCGCCCCCAGATCATAGATCCCGCGCCCGGCATGGGTTTCGATATAGCTGAGCGGTTTGTCTTTGAGGATCAGGTAATCAAGCGTCCAGGCAAGCAAGGCGTGCTTGTGAACATCGGCCAGATTTCCGGCATGAAAGTGGTGTTGATAGGATAGCATTTTGGGAGGGTATCAGGCGGCGCTGGGGTGGTCTAGGGGGCGGTGCGGGACAAATTTGGAGATAAGAATCTCAAGGGGTTAAGGTGGGGGTTTTAAGAGGTGTTGAGGATTGGGGTTTGGGAGGCGGGGTTGGGTAAACCCCGAACTTCGGGGTGGGGAGCGTGTAGGGTGGGACTTAGCGCAACGATGCGAGTTGTGGGTTGGAAATCCAGCCTACAGTTGGAGTGGTGAGTGGGACGTGTGGTCCGGCGGTGCACAATGAATGCGCACCCTACGCTGGCTAATTCGTTCGCGCCAGTTCCACATCAATGCGCTCGCGCAAATCAATAACCAATCGGAGCGTCTGATCGCATATGTCGAGGGTCGTTTCGATCTCAGTCGGATCGATTTGCATCGATTCCGATTCAGACTGGAAGTTCCCATCGACGGGAAAAAAAATTGACTCGCAATAAGCCGGTTGTGCGGTCAAGGAAAAATGCGCCGTGTGTCGCAAGATGCCGATGGTTCTTATTGTTTTCGATATAACCGCAAACCGCCAAGAGTTCTTCCCTAAGGCCGTCGGGTAGCGATTTTGCAGAATCTTTAAGTCGTTTTAAGAGACGCGAAATTGCCAGCTTGCGGAAAGCGGGGAGCGACTGTTCGTTTTTATTGGGCCTCGTCACATTCGTAGGCGATTGGGAGGTCAGCGAAGGTTCACGCTTCGGCTCAACTTTAGTAAGAACGATAGCAAGTTCCAACTCAATATAGGCGCACGTCTGTAGGTATGCTCCCAAATTGGTGAGAAAATCGTTTGGCAAATTCGTTTTGATTAGCGAAGCCAATGCCTAAACCAACCGCTCCACTTCCTTCGCCGCCCGCACGAAATCCGCGAACAGCGGATGCGGCGCAAATGGTTTCGATTTCAATTCGGGGTGGAACTGCACCCCGATAAACCACGGGTGGTCCTTGATCTCGACGATCTCGGGGAGGCGGCCGTCGGGGCTGATGCCGGAGAAGATCAGGCCGTTGGCCTCAAGTTGCTTGCGATAGGCCATGTCGACCTCGTAGCGGTGGCGGTGGCGTTCTTCGATGGTGGTGGTGCCGTAAATCTCGGCCACGCGTGAGCCGGGGGTCAGGGTGGCGGTGTAGGCACCCAGCCGCATGGTGCCGCCCTTGTCATCGCCAGGTTTGCGGGCGACGACGTGGTTGCCCTGGACCCATTCTTTCAGGTGGTAAATCACCGGGGTAAAGCGTTTGGCGCCGGCCTCGTGGTCAAATTCCTCTGATCCTGCGTTGGTCACGCCTGCCAGATTGCGGGCAGTCTCGATCACCGCCATTTGCATTCCCAAGCAGATGCCCAGATAGGGCACTTTGCGGGTGCGGGCGAACTCAACCGCCTTGATCTTGCCCTCGGTTCCGCGCTCGCCAAAGCCGCCGGGGACAAGGATGGCGTGGAAGGGTTGCAGATGCGGGGCCGGGTCTTCGCGCTCGAAGAGTTCCGCATCGACCCATTCGACGCGCACGCGGGTGCGGTTGGCCATGCCGCCATGGGTCAGCGCTTCGGCGATGGATTTGTAGGCATCACCAAGCTGGGTGTATTTGCCGACGATGGCGACGCGGACCTCGCCCTCGGCATGGGTGAGGCGGTCCATCACGTCTTCCCAACGGGCAAGGTTGGGTTTGGGCGCGGGCTGGATGTTGAAGGCATCGAGCACGGCCTGATCGAGGCCCGCACGGTGGTAGGCCAGCGGGGCCTCGTAGATGGTTTTCAGATCATAGGCCGGGATGACATGCTCGACACGAACATTGCAGAAAAGCGCGATTTTCTCGCGTTCCTTCTCGGGGATCGGGTGTTCCGAGCGGCAGACGAGAACATCAGGGGCAAGGCCGATGGATTGCAGTTCCTTGACCGAGTGCTGCGTGGGTTTGGTTTTGAGTTCCCCCGATGCGGCAAGGTAGGGCAGCAGCGTCAGGTGCATCAGGATGGATTGGCCGCGCGGACGCTCATGGATGAATTGGCGGATGGCCTCAAAGAAGGGCAAGCCCTCGATGTCGCCGACGGTGCCGCCGATTTCACACAGCATGAAATCGACCTCATCGGCGCCGATTTTCAGAAAGTCTTTGATTTCGTTGGTGACGTGCGGGATGACTTGGATGGTCTTGCCAAGGTAATCGCCGCGACGCTCCTTTTCCAATACGTTGGAATAGATGCGGCCCGAGGAAATGGAGTCGGTCTGGCGCGCCGAGACGCCGGTGAAACGCTCGTAATGGCCAAGGTCGAGGTCGGTTTCGGCACCGTCATCGGTGACGAACACCTCGCCATGCTCAAAGGGCGACATCGTGCCGGGATCGACGTTGAGGTAGGGGTCGAGTTTGCGCAGGCGGACTGTGTAGCCCCGCGCCTGCAACAGGGCGCCCAGGGCGGCGGAGGCGAGGCCTTTGCCAAGCGAAGACACCACGCCGCCGGTGATGAAAATATAGCGTGCCATGGGGACTCCCGTGCTTGGTTAAGGACTGGTGATTCGCATCAAAGGAATCGCAGCATCACGGGAGTTGAGGAATAGCGAAGAAAATGCGGTTCCGCAACCCGACCGCTAGATGCTGTCGGTGAATTCGGGATTGGATCAAAGCCTAGTGGTCAGTTGGCGGGGGCTACCGGTGCGCTGCCATCTGCAGGTGCTGCGGGCACGGCGGCTGCCGGGGGCGTTGCAGGAGCGTCTGTCGGCGCAGGCGGCAACAACTCAGAGCCTTTTGGCATGGCCGGGGCTTCGGGAGCCGGGGCCTTTACCGTGCCGCCGAACTGGTCGATCACCGAGGCGCGCGATGAGTCGCTGGCCGCAAGGATCGTCAGCGTGATAGAGGTGGCAATGAAGCAGGCGGCGAAAATCCACGTCAGCTTCCCAAGTGCCGTAGCCGCTGCGCGGCCCGAAATCGCACCACCGCCGCCGCCCATCCCCAAGCCGCCGCCTTCCGACCGTTGCAGCAGCACCACGCCGATCAACAGCAGGGCAAGGATCAAGTGGATGGTAAGGACGATATTTTCCATACGAGGCGCGCTTTCTTGGCTGACGCGCCTATCTAGGCGGATGCTGGCAAGGGCGCAAGCCCCAAGGGTGGCGAGTTGACAGGGTTGGTATTGGTGAGCCGATCAAGCATGGCGATGTGGTGTCACGGAACTTTTGTCGCGGCGATGTGGGGGCTGCGATAAGTGACTCGAATGGTTTTTGAACGAGGGCAGGTGCGATTGCAGATTTAGGGATCGACGACACGATTGGCTTGGGCGAGCCTGTGCAATTCGCCAACCTGGTGATGGATCATCCACATGTCGGCGATAAAGTCCTGGCCAAGCTGCGGGTCAGGTGTTCGGCGTTCAAGGGTGAATTGATGCTTTGCTCCGGAAAACCTGCCGCAATCCCGTCCCCTTGCTCTTGAATTCAGAGCGAGATATCCGCAAAATTCAACAGATAGAATGTATTAGGTGTCTCTTTTGATGCAATCCCTCAAGTGGTCCAGCCGCCGTCGATCACATGTTCGGTGCCCGTGGTAAAGCCGGATTCGTCAGCCGCCAGATAGCAGACCAGTGCGGCAATCTCGTCGGGATGGCCCAAGCGGCCCATGGCCTGGCGGGCGATAAAGGCTTTCAGTGCGCCGTCATAATCCCCCGTCGCTTTCAGCCGCTCGTGCAGGCTGGGGCTATCAACCGTGCCGGGGCAGATCGCATTACAGCGAATACCTTTGGTGACATAATCGGCGGCGACAGCGCGGGTGAGGCCAACGACAGCGGCCTTGGAGGCCGAGTAAACCGCGCGGTTGATCGGGCCTTTTTTTGGTCCGGCGACCGAGGACATGTTGATGATCGAGCCTGCGCCCTTGGTGAGCATTCCGGGCAAAAAGGCGCGGATCATCCGAAATTGTGCCTTGGCGTTAAGATCAAAGGCGAAATCCCATTCCGCTTCGGTCGCTTCAAGAATGGTTCCATTATGGACCACACCTGCGCAGTTGAAGAGGATATCGGCCGGGCCGATTTCTTTGGCAAAGGCCGTAATCGCAGCCGCGTCCAGAACATTCAAAACCTGCGCCTCAATTCCGGGGATTTGTCCGAGTTCGGCCACCAGTTTCGAGTTGATGTCAGTCGCAAAAACCTTTGCTCCCTCGCGCGCCATGCGTTCAGCACTGGCGCGGCCGATGCCTTGGCCTGCGGCGGTAATGACTGCGGTTTTACCCTGAAGTCGTTTCATGTCTTTTTCCTTTTGCCATGCCGGGCGTGCCGATTGGGCTTTGGGTTGTCATACCCTGCCTGTCAGGGCGCGATTTCGCAGACGGCTGAGAGTTTGTGACCATCAGGATCGCGCAGATAACAGGCATAGAAATGCTCACCATAGCGGCGCAGGCCGGGTTTACCCTCATCTGTGCCACCTGCGGCAAGGCCTGCGGCGTGGAACGCATCGACAGCGGCGCGGGTTTTGGCCTCGAAAGCGGGCATCGAGCCGTTGGCCGTGGTGGCTGGTTCTTTGTTGTAGGGAGGGCCAACCCAGAACTGGATGCGGCCGTCGGGTGCGCCGTAGCCGATTTCTTCGGCATCTTCATGGCGCAGGGCAAGGCCGAGGGTCGGCATTACGGCCTGATAAAAGGTCATGGCGCGGGGCAGATTATTGGTGCCCAGGGTGATATAGAGAAACATCAGCTTTCCACTTCATCGACGGTTGCCTGACCCGACAGGCGTTGGCGCAAGATGCTCCAGCTTAACCCGATACCAAGGATCACCGACAGCGCGAAGATGCCCAGCCACAGGTTCAGCGAGGGATTTTGCAAGGTCAGGATGCCTTTGTCGATCAGCACCCAGACCAGCGCCGCCACGATTGCACTGATCAAGATGATTCCAAAGGCGCCGATCGAGCGGATGGTGGCACCGACATAGATCAGGTAACCCACGCCCAACAGCAGGCCCAACAGCAAGGTCAGCGGCATTTGTGCAGACCAATTGGCCTCGGCCCAGCGCGTAAAGTTGTATTGCGTGGGGTTGTAAGTGATCGACAGCAGCGAAAACGCCCCCAACCAGCGCAGAAAAATCCCCATATCTCCCCCTTTTCTGCTGCCCGATGTCACAGGATCGGGCTTTGCCATGTTTTACATGATTTAGCGGTTTCGCCCGCGTAAAGCTATGGGTATAGGTCATGCGGTTTTTGCCACAAACGCTAGGATATGCCATGGCCAATGTTGTCGTCGTCGGAGCCCAGTGGGGAGACGAGGGAAAAGGGAAGATCGTCGACTGGCTTTCAGAGCGAGCCGATGTGATTGCCCGTTTTCAAGGTGGCCACAATGCCGGACATACTCTGGTCATCGAGGGCAAGGTTTACAAGCTGAACCTTTTGCCCAGCGGTATTGTGCGCGGCGGCAAGCTGAGTGTGATTGGCAATGGCGTGGTGGTTGATCCGTGGCATCTGGTCACCGAGATCGAAAAGCTGCGCGGGCAGGGGGTGGATGTCAGCCCCGAAAACCTGATGGTTGCCGAGAACGCATCGCTGATCTTGCCGATCCATGGCGAGTTGGACCGGGCCCGTGAGGGGCAGATTGGCGTGGCCAAGATCGGCACCACCGGGCGCGGGATTGGTCCGGCCTACGAGGACAAGGTGGGTCGGCGGGCGATTCGGGTGGCGGATCTTGCCGATGAGGCAACACTGGTTGCGCGGGTGGATCGCCTGATGGGCCATCATGATGCGTTGCGTCGGGGGCTGGGGGTCGAACCGATAGATCGCGAGGCGCTGATGGCGGCGCTGCGCGAGATTGCGCCGCAGGTCTTGCCCTATGCCAAGCCGGTATGGAAGGTGCTGACCGAGGCGCGCCGGGCTGGAAAACGGATCTTGTTCGAGGGTGCGCAGGGGGCTTTGCTGGATATTGATTTCGGCACCTATCCGTTTGTGACAAGTTCAAATGTGATTGCCGGGCAGGCAGCAACCGGCGTGGGCCTTGGGCCGACGGCGATTGACTTCGTGCTGGGGATCGTGAAGGCCTACACCACGCGGGTCGGCGAAGGCCCGTTCCCGGCCGAGTTGTTTGATGCCGATGGTGATCGTTTGGGGACGCGCGGGCATGAGTTCGGCACCGTGACCGGGCGCAAGCGGCGGTGCGGGTGGTTTGATGCGGTGCTGGTGCGCCAGACTTGCGCGACATCAGGCGTGTCAGGGATTGCACTGACCAAACTCGACGTTCTGGATGGGTTCGAAGTGCTGAGAATCTGTGTGGGCTATGATCTGGACGGCGAGCGACTGGACTATCTGCCGACGGCAGCAGATCAGCAGGCGCGGTGCAAGCCGATATATGAGGAACTGCCGGGCTGGTCGGAAACAACGGCAGGCGCGCGGTCATGGGCCGAATTGCCGGGGGCTGCGATCAAATATGTGCGCCGCATCGAAGAGTTGATCCAATGCCCGGTGGCGCTGCTGTCTACCAGCCCCGAACGCGATGACACGATCCTTGTCACCGACCCTTTTGCTGATTGAGGTGGAGGCATGGCGCTAGGCTATAAGGCGCGCAAGCGGTTGTCTTTGCTGATCCTTCTGGTGGGGATGCCGGTCTATGTGGTTTTGGCGGTGACGCTGATGAACCATATCCAACGCCTGCCGATCTGGGCTGAGGTGCCTGCCTATGTGGTCTTGGGTTTTGGTTGGATCTTGCCATTCCGGGCGGTGTTTCTGGGGGTGGGGCAACCTGATCCAGATACGAAAAAGGCGGAAGAGTCCTAGCTCTTCCGCCTCATCGTTGGGGGATGAGTGGCAGCCTCAGCCCGCGATTCTTTTTGCCTCAGCCAGAAAAGGCGACCGCTCGGTCAGTGCATAGCTGCCGCTGTCCATCCGGGTGATGCGGCCCTGGCGCAGCAAGGTGCCAAAGCTGCGCAGCTGATCTTCGCGGCTGATGTCTTCCGCTTCGGGCAAGGCGCGCATCTGGTTCAACAGATGCCGCCGCGAAAATTCCGGGCGTTTGAGCACTTCGGCGCAATAGACCGCTGCGGCCTCCAGCATTTCGGAAAGCTCGCTGGCACCCAGAGCTTCGGCAAATTCCGCAAAATTCTGGCTGTCTGCGAACATGTTTTCGGCTTGCTCGTCCTGTGGCGCAACGATTTGTTCCGGCGCAATCGAGGATGTTACGCGGCGCGGGCGCACCGGGACGATTGCGGGTTTGGGCATGGCAGGGGCCACAGGCGCGCGGTCGATGCGCAGTTCGGAAACCAGCACCAAAGGCGTCAGCCGCTCGTGGCTGGTGGTGCCGCGATCGCCGCCTGTTGCCTTGCCGTTGTCGCTGGCAATCGAGGGGCGACGGGGGCTTACGGCGCGGTCAAAATCGCTGCGATAGGCGCTTTCCACCGTATCTTTGGCAAAATCCATGCCGGTGATCATGCGCTCGGCCTCGGTGGCGGCGACGGCGGCCTTGAGATGGGCGACGGCGGATTGGCGCCGCTTGGTGTCGGCGCTGTCCATGGCCGAATTGGCCTGAGCGATCAGGCGCGACATTGCGGCATCCTCGTCATCCAACGAAAGCTGTTTGCGTGGCTCGGGCATCGCAGCAGGCGGCGCGGTAAGGGCCGAGCTCGCTTGTGCCGTGCTTTCATCGTCGGGGGAGGCGATGGCGGCCAATGCGGCGGCAAGGTCATCATCTGGCGTGCGGCTATGGGTTTCTGCTTCCAGAGCAGCGAGTTCGGCCTGCAAAGCCGCTTCCGCATCGGCCGACAGCAGGCTCGGACTGGCAGCGTCAGGTTCAGCAGCCGGGGTCTGAATCGCTGCATCATTGCGACGAATCCGGATCACCCTTGCGCGGGCGCGCTGGGGTTTGACGGCATCGAGTTCGGCGACAGGCTCTGACGTTTCTGTGCCGTCGTCCGGCACGTCAAGGCTCGTGCTTTCGGAGGCAGGCCGAAGGTTGTCCGCCGGGGTGGTTTCAGGGGTGATTTGCTGAACACTCTCGACCGATTCGTCGTCACTTTCTGCTTCGGGATCAATCATCGCACCAAGTGAAGCGAGCAGGGCATCATCTGCCGCGTTGTCCAGTGCTGCGGTATCGGGGTCAACTCCTTCGGGCTGACTTGCTGCAAGGGCGATGTCTTCGGCCAGTGCGTCGTCACCAAAGGCAGTGCCATGGGCGAGCGGGGCGAAGTCATCGTCACTATAGCGCAAGTCCGAAGTCAGATCGGCAGCAGCGTCAGGCATGGCAGGATCGGGCATGGCAGGATGAGGTGCATGTTGCGCTGCAAACTGGGCACCAAGCCCATCGAGCAGAGCCAGATCGTCCAGACCCTGTGACGAGGTGATGGTGTCCTCGGGGGTGAAGTCTTCGGAGATGTCATATGAAAAATCGACCGGCCCCGGTGCAGCGGGCTGCGGGGTTGGTGCTGTATTGGCGGCCATCTCTGGCTCGCAGACAGGATCGGTGACGATCAATCCGCCAAGAGAATCTGCGTCAAACGTGTCATGGGCAGCAAAGGTCGAGTCGTGCTGTTCGCTCTCGGGATCAAATCCGCTGGGCTCAACCCGTGCGATCGAGGTCTCTTCGGATTCAAGATCAGCAAGAGCTGCAAGCATGTCGCTTGAAAGTTGATTTTCGCTGAAATCGGAATCTTCTGCGAATTCGGGGAAATCCTCGGTGGCGGGTGTAGGGAATGGCGCTGCTGACTGGGCTGCGCGCAAACGTGACAGTTTGGCGGCAACCGATTCGACGGCAGGGTGCGAGCCATCAGCAACCGCTTGAACTTCCGGCGCAAGGCTGGGGGCTACGGGCAGGGCCACCGGTTGGGGGGCCGGGAAATGGCCATCGGCATCCTCGGCGCGCAGGATCACACCGTTTTCGTTGACCTTGGCTTCGACCCGGCGCTGGATTTCGCGCTCGGCGATCCTGTGCAGCATGGCGGCATCGGGGGTGGGTGGTTCGGCCCCGAAATAGCGGTCATCCGCCGCCAGATCGCGAAAATATTCCGCAATCGCTTTCATGGTGTTGAATGGTTCCTCAAACCCCTCCAAAGTGCAGGAG
>JAGPBG010000043.1 GCA_018063485.1 Cypionkella sp. | reverse complement strand
ACCGGGGCGGGGCGATCAGCAGGTGATACCGGCTCGGGGGTGGCCTGATCAACCGTGCCATTTCCCAAAACCTGATCCAGCCGCGCAATAGCGGCATCGGTCAGATCAATCGATTCAAACCCCAGGAATATCGCGCGCTTGTCGATAATGGCGCCGGCACCCCTTTCCGCCATCAACTGCCCCAAAACCGGTTTTGCGGCTTCAAAAAAGCGTTGCCGATCAGCGTCAAATTGCTTGGTCATCGCCTTGGATTTTCCATCCTGTGCCGATCTGATCCCTTCAACCTTGGCGTCGAAATCGGCGGCTAGTTTTTCAAAATCCACAGCCGGTGTCTTGCCCCGTAAAAGGGTCAGATCCCGCTCTTCAGTCTCAAGTTGCGCTTCAATACGCCGATTTTCGGCAATGTGTTCCTCGGTTTTCTGACGATATTCGGCGCTGACTGCTTTGCCGAAACGCGATTCGGAAAACAACCGATCCTGATCAATGGTCAGAATCGGAACCAAAGGAACCGCCTGATCCTGGGCCAATGCGGATCGTACCGGGGCCAGAGGCAGCACGCCCGTCATCCCCAGCACCACCGCCACAAGGACATCCCGCACGCGCATCAGAATTTGGTGGAAATAGTCAGATCGAAGGTCTGTTCCTTGTCATAGGTTTCCTTCTTCAGAGCCTTGGAGAAGTTGAACCGCAATGGGCCGATCGGTGTGTTCCAGAACACTGAAAAGCCAACGGCCGAGCGCAGCTTGGCGGAATCATCCACGGCTCCACCGGTTCCGGCGGTATTATCCAGACTCCAGACCGAACCGGCGTCAAGAAATACCCCGCCAGTGATGCCATATTCTTCGGGCAGACCAAGCGGGAATTCTGCTTCAAGCCGCGCCACGGCAAAGAGATTGCCACCCAGGGCATCCGTGTTCACCGCATTGTTATCGCGCGGCCCAATGCCGTTTTGTTCAAACCCACGGATCTTGCTATTGCCAAAGAAACGATCGGTCACGCGGGTGGTATAGCCCCCGACCGAATTGATCATGCCACCTTCGAGAATCGCCCGGACTGTAACGTCTTCGTTAAGGATCTTGGTTTCTGCCAGTGCAAGCGCGTTGGTTTGAATATATTTGATATCACCGCCAATGCCGGCGAAATCCTGGCCAAAGCGCAACAGCATGCCGCCCTTGGGATTAAGCCCGTTGATGCGGTTGTCAAAGCTGTAGGTATAGCCCAGCAAACCTCCATTCAATCCGCCAAGAGCGCCCTCGGCCTTGAGAATATCCGAAGAATCCGTGCTCACATTGAGCACCTCATCGCGGAAGGCGCGGAAATGCACATCCATCCGCCCCGAAATTGAAACCGGGAATTCCAGCCCGGCGCTGATGGCAATGGCGTTGGTGTCATATTTGGCAAAGGTCTGCGCCGAGGTCCGGTAATAAGCGCCGAACTTCAGTTTGAGATCGCGGCCCAACAATGCAGGCTCGACGAAAGACACACTGGAATCGGTCGTTGTCTTGCCCGCTGCGATGTTGAGCGACACAGATTGCCCGCGCCCAAGGAAGTTGGATTCCGAGAAGCCGACGTTCAGACCAAACCCCGAATTGATGCCATAGGTCGCACCAAAGCTGAGCGAACCGGTGGGCTTTTCTTCAACGCCGACCTTGACGACCACCTGATCAGGCGACGATCCGGGTTGGGCATCAACTGTGGCATCGGCAAAATAGCCAAGCGCGCGGATACGCTCGGCAGCCTGCCGAATTTCGCGCGGGTTGAAGGGATCCCCTTCTGCGGTACCAAACTGACGCCGAACCACCTGATCGAGCGTGGTGGTATTGCCTTCAATATCAATCCTCTCGACGAAAACCTTCGCGCCACGCCGAATGACAAATTCAACATCCAGGGTCTGATCACGGTCATTGCGCGTGATCCGCGGTTCGATCTGAACAAAGTTCAAGCCTTTGCGCAGAGCCAGATTCTCCATCCGTGCGATATTGTTATCTATCACCGAGGGCGAATAGGCCACGCCAGAGCGCACCTTCTGTGCTGCGATGAACTCGGCGGGGTCGACGTTTTCCACTTCGGATACGGTCGAAATCTTGCCAATCCTGAACGGCTTGCCTTCGCGAATGGTGAAGGTCACGAAAGAGGCGTCCCGCTCACGCGACAACTCACCATTGGCATCGAGAACCTGAAAATCAATATACCCGCGCGACAGGTAAAAATCGCTGAGCAATTTCTTGTCGAGATCCAGGCGTTCGGGAACAAAAGTATCTCCCTTCACCAATTGCCGCAGGAACCCCGCCTGTTTGGTTTCCAACACCTGACGCAACCGACGATCCGTAAATGCCCGGTTGCCGACAAATGTAAGGCGCTCGTTTTCCACAACCTTGCCTTCGCTGATCTCAAACACCAGATCGACGCGGTTGTTGGTGCGACGAATGATCCGTGGCGTGACCGAAGCCGCAAGACGGCTCTCGCTGCGATAAACCTCGGCGATATTGGCCGCATCGGCCTCGGCCTGCGCTGGGGAATAAACCAGACGCGAGCGTGATTTGATGATCTTGGAAAGGCTTTCATCTTTCAGGCGTTTGTTGCCTTGAAAGTCCACCACATTGAGCATCGGGAATTCTTTGACGCGGATCACCAAGGTGCCGCCCTTGGGAATGATCTCGACCGATTCAAACAGGCCAGCGTTGACGATTCGCTGATAGGCGTCATTCAATTCGCCGGCAGACACCGATTTGCCCCGCGCGATTCCCGCATAAGACAGGATCGTCGCCGCATCAACACGGTCATTGCCCTCAATCACCACCTGCGAAAAGCTGTAACTTTGCGCAAAGGCGGGTGTGAGGAACGGCTCGGAAGCAACTGCGGTCGAAAGTAGAACCGCCACGACCGCAGGGCGCGCAAATCGCCGGATCATGGATCTGCGCTGCGCGCCTGCCTGTGCTGATCCTTGCATAACTCGCCCCCAAATCCCAAAAATTCCTGTTTCTTGACTAGCCCGAAGTGCCGGGCTTGTCAAAAGCCATACCACAAGATTTATGCTTGTTTGGGCTGGTTTGGCAACAATCTGTGGATATGTGCCGCCTCGAGCACCACCAATCGGGCCGCAACCCTAATTGCAAAGCACGTCATTGGTCAGCGCAAATGCCATGAAGGACAAAATTACCGCAAGCCCAAGCGCCATCACATAGCCAAGAAATTTTTCCGAAGGCTTGCGCCGCATCACCGCCTCATAGGCATACATCACCAGATGGCCACCATCGAGAACCGGGATCGGAAACAGGTTCAGCAACCCGATGCCAAGCGACAGTGCCGCCAGCATTTGCAAAAACGCCTGCGGACCAATCCGGGCGGCATCGCCCATCACTTCGGCCATCCCGATCGGTCCGGAAATTGCACAAGAGCTGATGGCACCGATCACGACATGCCAAAGGCCGGACAGCGAGGTTTTGGCCAGAAACCAGGTGTTTTCAACTGACAGCTTCATCGCCTCCCAAGGCGAAGCCCATCGCATCTCCGGCTCGAACAGGTTCCCGGCGGACAGCCCGATCAACCAGCGGGTCTCGAAACTGCCATCCGCTTTTGGCAAATCACGACGGTTAGCAGAAAGGCTCAGGTCGAACACCTCGCCCCCGCGCCAGATTTTCAATGTGATCGGCCGCCCGCCCGCGGCCTCGACAAGGGGCGGCATTTGGGAAAACGCCGTCACCGCCACTCCATCGGCGGCCAAGATCACGTCGCCCGCTTTGATGCCTGCATTGATGGCGGCACTTTTGGGCTGCACACCGCCTACCAACGCCAAAAACGGATGCGGCCCGACCAGATCAATTTCGTGACTGTCGCGCTGCAAATGATAGGTCACTTCAGCCGAAGGCGGCAATTTCGCAGCAACCTTGGCATAGGTTTTCAGATCGGGTGTGGCAATCCCATCAAGGGCAAGGATCTGGTCGCCCACTTGCAATCCCTGCCCCAGGAAGGGCACCGGATTGGCCTTGCCAACCACCACCCGTTCAGTGGGAACTCCGGTCAGCAGGATCAGGCCGACAAACACCGCGATTGTCAGAACAATGTTGAACACCGGACCCGCCGCAACCGTCGCCGCGCGTGCCCAAAGCGGGGCACCCGGCATCGAATGGCGACGCTCCTGGGGCGAAAGACTGGCCATGGTGGTGCGATCTTCGGCCGAAGCCGCATTGGAATCGCCCAAGAACTTCACATAACCGCCAAAGGGAAAAGCCGCGATCTGCCAGCGGGTGCCACGTTTGTCGATCCGCGAATACAGCACCGGGCCAAAGCCAAGGCTGAACACCTCGGCATGAATGCCCGACCAGCGCCCGACGATATAATGCCCGTATTCATGCACCGTGACGATGATCGCGATGCCGATCACGAAGAACAGTAGCGTCCAGGCCGTGCTTCCTGCCGAAGTCAGTACCGAAAGAATATCCACTGTGCCCGCCCTATGCTCTGCGTCTTGTCAGTTGTTCCGCAGCTTCGGCGGCCCTTACCCTTGCCAGATGGTCCATTTGCAACACATCTTCAAGGGAGGGGTCGGCATTGGCAAAGCCGGACTGCGAGGCAAGTTGTTCCAGAGTTGTCTCAACCAAACCCGCCATATCCATAAACCCGATCTCACCCGCAATGAACCGATCCAGCGCGATTTCCTTGGCCGCGTTGAACCCTGCCCCCGCCAGCCCGCGCGCGCGCATGACCTCACCGGCCAGCCGCAACGCCGGAAAGCGCGCCAGATCAGGCGCGCGAAACGTCAGTTGTCCCAAAGCCGCCAGATCCAGCCGCGCCACCGGCAAGGGTAAGCGCGCAGGCCAATTCAACGCATAGCCGATCGGGTGGCGCATGTCGGGCGCGCCCATATGCGCCATCAGCGCACCGTCATGAAAACCCACCATGGAATGGATGATCGATTCCGGGTGGATGATCACCTCGATCTGATCGGGAGAAACACCGAAAAACTCGCGGGTTTCAATCACTTCCAAGGCCTTGTTGAACATGGATGCGGAGTCTATGGTGATCCGGGCACCCATTGTCCAATTCGGATGCGCCAGCGCGTCCTTGACCGTGGCCTGGGCCAGCCGCTCCATCGGCCAATCGCGTAGCGCGCCACCGGATGCAGTCAGGATAATGCGTTCAACCGCTGAAATATCCTCGCCAGCCAGCGCCTGAAAAATTGCTGAATGCTCGGAATCAACCGGCAGGATTGTCGCGCCATGCCGCGCGGCAGTCGCCATCAGCAAAGGGCCAGCCGTGACCAGGCTTTCCTTATTGGCCAGCGCCAGGGTTGCGCCATGCGACAGTGCGCGCAGGCCCGGAACCAGACCGGCGGCGCCGACAATTGCACTCATCACCCAATCTGCGGGGCGGTCGGCGGCCTCGGCTATCCCGCTGGCACCTGCCGCGACTTGCACCCCTGAGCCGGTCAATGCCTCCCGCAGCGCGGGCAGACACTCCTCATGCGCCGTTACCGCCAATTCGGCCCGCAATTCGCGCGCAATTTGCGCCAGCCGAGCCACATTGCGCCCGCCTGTCAAGGCAACGGTGCGGAACTTATCCGCCCCCCCGGCACCCCGGATCAGATCAAAAGTGTTTTCGCCAACCGACCCGGTGACGCCGAAAATCGACAGGCTGCGCATCTCAATTCCCTACCGGCAAGGGTGCGATATGGTTCAGCAACATCACCGCCACCATCGCCAGGGTCAGCGCATCAAAGCGGTCCATCAACCCGCCATGCCCCGGTATCAACGCCGAAGAATCCTTGACCCCGGTGCGCCGTTTGATCCAGCTTTCGCCGATATCGCCCATTTGGCCTGCAAAAGCGATCAGCGGCGAGATCAGGATCAGCAACCAGTCGCCCTGCCCCGCCAGCACAAAGGCCAGACCGACCAAAGCCGCGCCAAACCACCCCGCCACCGTGCCGGACCAGGTTTTCTTCGGGCTGACGGCAGGCCAGAATTTCGGACCGCCAAGAATGCGCCCGGCGAAATAGCCCATCACATCCGAGGCAATCACGACCCCCAACAACCACAGGATTGCCGCCGTTCCCGCCTCATCGCGCAACACGAACAACCCGTGGCCCGATACCATGATGGCCGTAGCGATCACTGCCGCCGCAAGGGGCTCCTTTCGCGGCGTCAGTGCCACCGCCACCACCACCCAGGGGAACAGCAGCCATGCCGACATCGACGGGTAGCCCTCATCCAGGATCAGGCTCAATGCCGCCATCGCCGCCATCGCCAGGGCCAGCAGCGGCTTGCCGGAGGCGGTGATCGAGGAAAGCTCCCAGATCATCAGTGCTGTCACCAAGGTGACCAGAACCAGAAAGGAAATCCCCCCCAGCCAGATTTCCACGGCGCCAACGGTCAACATTGCGGCTGCTGAAATCAATCGAGGTTTCAGATCGACCCAGCGCTCACTTGCCCCGCTCATGCGCTGGCCGCTCCGCCAAAACGACGCTCGCGATTGCCGAAACGCGTGACAATCTGCGCCAGTTCTGCCGGTGAAAAATCAGGCCAAAGGGTTTGGGTAAATTCATATTCGGCATAGGCCGCCTGCCAGGGCAGGAAATTCGAGGTTCGCATCTCGCCCGAGGTGCGGATCACCAGATCAGGATCTGGCAATCCGGCGGTATCAAGATGGGCCGAAATCATATCCTCTGAAATGGCATCGGCGGCAAGCCGCCCTGCCGCCACTTCAGCCGCCAGCTTGCGGGTCGCACGCAGCAATTCGTCACGGCCACCGTAATTGATTGCCACCGTCAGATTAAGCCGCGAATAGGGAGCCGTTTTGGCTTCGATCCCGGCCATCAGCTTTTGCAATTTAGGGTCGAGCCGCAAACGATCCCCGATAAAGCGCATCCGAACCGATTCTGCGGCCAACCGATCCGCCTCACGCTCGATGTAGCGGGCAAAAATTCCCATCAAGCCAAGCACTTCCTCGGTGGAGCGTTTCCAGTTCTCGGTGGAAAACGCGTAAATCGTTAGCCAGCGGATACCCAGATCGGGCGCACAGCGCACGATTTCCTTGACCCGCTCGGCGCCTTTGCGATGCCCGACCAAGCGCGGCCAGCCCCGGTTGGTGGCCCAACGCCCGTTGCCATCCATGATGATTGCCACATGTTCTGCCTGACGCAGATTTGCCGGTTCAACTGTCTTGACCTTGGCCATTCTCATTCCTGCGGAACCGGTTCTATCATCCGAAACAGCGCGCAATTGCCCGCCGATATCTGCAAGGCTCCCTTAAACCTGCATGATTTCGGCTTGTTTTGCTTCCAGAGCCTTATCGACAGCGATGATCTGCTTGTCGGTCAGTTCCTGCACCTCGTCCGACCACATCTTTTGATCGTCCTCGCCCATTCCGGCGGCTTTGGCCTTCTTGATCTGATCCATTCCATCGCGACGCACGTTGCGTATCGCAACCTTGGCATTTTCGGCATAGCCGCCAGCGACCTTTGAAAGCTGCTTGCGGCGCTCTTCGTTCAATTCGGGGATCGGCAGGCGGATCAAGGGGCCGTCAGTCACCGGATTGATCCCTATCCCGCTTTCACGGATCGCCTTTTCCACCTTGGAAATCATGCCCTTGTCCCAGACGTTGATCACCACCATGCGCGGCTCGGGCACGTTGACGGTGCCAAGCTGGTTGATCGGGGTCATGGTGCCATAGGCATCGACCATGATTGGCTCGAGGATCGAGGCCGAGGCGCGCCCGGTGCGCAGACTGGCAAATTCGGTTTTCAGCGCATTCATCGCCCCGTCCATACGGCGCTGGATAGCATCAAGATCAATGTCCAGATCGGCTTGTGACATGGTGTCCTCATCTTTGCGGCCCGAAATTCCTTGGCGGGCTTTATCGGTCTATAACAGCAAGCGGCGGGGTGGGTATAGAGCCAAGGCGGCAAAAGGCCTAGCCGTGTACGCGGGTATAGGTGCCTTCGCCACGCAGAATGCCACGGAAACCGCCCGGCTCATCCAGCGAAAACACGATGATTGGCAGATCATTGTCACGCGCCAGCGCAATCGCACTGGCATCCATGACGCCAAGATGCTTTTGCAACACCTCGTCATAGGTAACATTGTCGTAACGCTTGGCATCGGGGTGTTTTTTGGGGTCTTTGTCATAAACCCCGTCCACTTTGGTGCCCTTGAAAATCGCCTCACAGGCCATTTCATTGGCGCGCAGGGTGGCTGCGGTGTCGGTGGTGAAATAGGGGTTGCCGGTGCCTGCCGCAAAAATGCAGACGCGCTTTTTCTCAAGATGGCGCACGGCGCGACGACGAATATAAGGCTCGCAGACCTGATCCATCGGAATGGCCGAGATCACCCGGGTGAACACCCCGATATCTTCCAGCGCCGCCTGCATCGCCAAAGCGTTCATCACTGTGGCCAGCATCCCCATGTAATCGGCAGTGGTGCGCTCCATCCCCTGGGCCGAGCCTTGCAAGCCGCGAAAGATATTGCCGCCGCCGATCACCATGCAAATCTCGACGCCCATTTCCTGCACCGATTTCACCTCTTGGGCGATCCGGGCCACCGTCGGCGGGTGCAAACCAAAGCCCTGATCCCCCATCAACGCCTCGCCCGAGATTTTCAACATCACGCGTTGGTAGGTGACGCCGGACTCTTGGCTTGGCTTTGACATCGGATTTTCCCGTCTTGATTGAAATAATTGTGGTTTGATTTGTCTGCGCCGCAAAATGTATGAAATTGGTGGAATGTTCAACGGGGAAGCGGCAGGTCGCGGGAAAGTCGCGCACAGGGCCGCAGGAAAGGAAAACAGATGCAGCTTGCTGCCCTGTCGCGTGAGGCCCCCATCCTGATCGCCGGGCCAACCGCCAGCGGCAAATCGGGGCTGGCGATGGAACTGGCCGCGCGAGACGGCCGCACGGTGGTCAATGCCGATGCGTTGCAGGTTTACGCCAACTGGCGGATCTTGACGGCGCGCCCTTCGATCTCAGACGAGGCAGGGTTGCCCCATCTGCTTTACGGTCATATCGCACGAGATCAGGACTACTCCGTCGGCCATTGGCTGCGCGAAGTGGGCGCGGTGCTGGACCGCCCGGTGGTGATCGTGGGTGGCACCGGGCTGTATTTTCGCGCGTTGACCGAAGGCTTGGCCGAGATTCCACCGATTTCGCCCGAGACGCGGGCGCTCGCGGATGCGCGGATGGCGGCAGAGGGAAGCCACGCCTTGCTAAGCGAACTGGATGGGCAAACAGCAACCCGGATCGACCGTAACAACCCTGCGCGCGTGCAGCGCGCTTGGGAAGTGCTGCACCAAACCGGGCGCGGCCTTGCCTCATGGCAGACAGACACCCCGCCGGCCCTTTTGCCGCTATCGGCTTGCGAGCCGGTGGTCCTGCGCCCGGAAGTTGGCTGGCTGGATGGCCGCATCAAGCGACGGTTCCAGCAAATGATGCGCGACGGCGCGCTGGCCGAAGTGGAAAGCGAATCGCCGTTCTGGCTCCCGAATCGGCCATCGTCCCGCGCGATCGGGGCGGTGGAACTGCTGGGCTGCCTGAAAGGTGAAAGCCGTATGGAGGATGCCGTGCAAGCCGCTATCCTTGCCTCACGGCAATATGCCAAAAAACAGCGTACCTGGTTTCGCACGCGCATGTCGGAATGGCGCGAAATCATCCCGAGATGAGTCTTCCACAGACTTGTCCACAGATATCTGAAGAAAGCCGCCACAACCAGACAGATGGCACATCTTTTCGCTTGGGTTGTGCAATAAGGGCTGATTAATTGTCGAAATCGAACAGGCAGGCCCATGACATCCCTTCAAGATCCATCCCAGATGCGCCTTATGGCGATTCCGCGTCTTGCTGCTGGCGGGCGGTGGCGGGTTGAGGCCATGCGCACCCTTTCTGAGGGATGCCTGTTGTGGTTCACCAAAGGCCAGGGCCGGATCACCATTGCCGGAGTCACGCGCGGTTATACTGCAAACAACGCCATCTTCATCCCTGCCGGGGTAATGCACGGCTTTGAGGTTGGCCCGCAAGTCTTTGGTTATGCGCTGTTCTTTGGTCGTGACAGCAGCGTGACTTTGCCTAAAGATCCGCAACATCTGCGCATTCGCGAGGTTCATGTCCAACAAGAGCTGAATGTCACGCTGGATATGATTCAGCGGGAAATGGACAGCGACACCCCAGCACATGACCGCGCAACTTGGCATTATCTGGGGCTACTGGGCGTTTGGCTGGAGCGTCAAACCATCCGCGCCGCGTCTGAGGCCCCGCGCCCAGATGCCGCGCGCCGTTTGGTTGAGCGCTATACCAAACTGATGGAGCGGTATTTCAAGACCGGGGCCGGCGTCGGGGAAATGGCCTCGGCTCTGGGGGTGACC